>VERS01000154.1 GCA_018882545.1 Mycobacterium sp. | reverse complement strand
AACGGCGACGGGACGGGCCGCAGCGCATCGGCGGTGCAGGCCGGCTGCCCTGCTTCCGAAGCGATCTCGTGCGCCGTGTGACCCTGCGCGTTACGCAGCGACCGCAACGCCCCGCGCTCCAGCAATGCGGCCACGACGTGCTCGGGCGCATCCAGTTCGGCGGCCCGGTGCAGGACGGTGGAACGGCTGCCGTCGCCCGGCCAGCACTGGTTGACATTGACCAGGTGGTTCTCCGGACGCAACATCTCGAGCACCTTGGCCCACTTGCCGGCTTTGGCGTAGTCCGCCAGGAAGCTGCCCTCCTGAAACTCGAAGTCGGTCACGTACCCGCGATTGACCACACCCGGCCACACCTGCGCGTCCCCACGCAGTTCCCAATACCCCGCCATCCTCATTCCCCCTGTACCGGCCCCGCGCGCGGGGCGCTCTTACCCGCACCGGCCGGTACGAGCCGCTTCGTCATCCGAGCCACCCACGAGCGGAGGGTTGGCGCACCGCGCAGTCGGAGCTTGGCGACGGTGTCTCGTGAAGCGGTCTGATCATACCCCGCCTGGCCGACAACCCGGATGGGTAACCGCATTTCTGCGTTATCCACGTTCAGGATAGGGTCTCGAGGATGGCCACGATCTACCGAGACAGCCACGGTAAGAGACTCATCGACTACGACAGGCCCTCGGTCGCCGTGGACATCGCGGTGCTCAGCGTCGACCCGGAACTCGGACTGGTGGTGCTGGAAGTCCGGCGCGACTCAGGCACCGGCTGGGCACTGCCTGGCACCTTCCTCTGGAAGGGCGAGGTTCTCGCCCAAGCCGTCGAGCGGTGTCTGCTCACCAAGGCCAACCTGACCGGCCTGGCAGCGCGGCAGTTACGGGTCTTCGACGGCCCTGATCGCGATCCCCGCGGCTGGGTGCTGTCGGTGGCCCACGTGGCTGTGGTGAACATCGACCGGATCACCGACCGCTTTCCCGCGGCGACCAGGCTGGTCCCCGTCGATGCGCCCGGTCGGCTGATCTATGACCACAACGCCATGATCGAGTTGGCGGTCGCCGACCTGCGGGCCCGCTATGAGGACAAAGCCGACCCCGACCATCTACTCGGTCAGCGATTCACCCTGCGTGAACTCCGGCAGTTGCACGAAGTCATCGGGGCGATCGGGCACGGCAGCGTCGACACCTTCCGCCGCAACATGGAAGCCCAACTCGTCGCCACCGATCGGCTGTTGATCTCCGAGAGCGGCGGCCGGCCCGCCCGGCTGTTCCGGCGCCGTCGAGACTGAGGGCCCGGCGCCGGTTCCCGAGACGGCGAGGCGTGTTGGGACCCAGCGGGTTAGGGACCCAGACGGTGCTGTTGCCCGCCTTCGAGCGACAACGCTGCGGCGCGACGCCGTTTGTCGCTCAAAGGCGGGCACACGATCACCCAGAGGCATCCGAAGCGCAGCGAGTAACAACGCTGCGGCGCGGCGCCGTTTGTCGCTCAAAGGCGGGCACACGATCACCCAGAGGCATCCGAAGCGCGGCGTCCCGAGACTCCCGGGAGACAACGCGGTGCGCGCCCGGCACCGGCGCCGCGAGCGCACTTTGTCAGTGGTCGGGAGCAGGCTCACCACAAACCCGACAGGAAGGACGCCACCATGTGCTGGAAGTGCGACAACCCGCAGGCCACCATCGAGGACTACCTGGACCACGTCCGGGCGATCATCACCGACCACGAGTGGGCGGTTCACTTCGTCGAGAGCGACCGAAACCCGTTCGCCCACACAGTCGGCCTGCACGGCCGGGGTCAGCCGGAATTGCTGATCACCGGACTGCCGCCGCAGCCCTCGGCGCGGCTGCTGAACTCGATCGCCCATCAGGTCCTCGAGGACCAACTCGCCCTGAGACCGGCGATGCACATCGACTTTCAGGGTGAGTTCCTGCTCGAAGTGGTCGAGGTCGACCACCCCGACGTGCACCTGGGGTGCGCCGTCGCACTGTTCGGTCCGATCCGCGCCCTGCAACTGGTGTGGACCGACGACCCTCGGCACTGGCCGTGGGATCGCAGCTGGTCCGACGGGCGCCGCGCGCAACCGGTGCTCGGCCTGCGCGCGCCGAACAGGCCGCCGCAGAGGCAGTGGTAGTTGAGGTGCTCGACGAAGTCCGCCACGCTGGGCGAGTGCCGAGACGGGGCGGACGACTGATCCTGATGGGGCTGGCCATCGCGGCGTTCGCGGTACTGGGATGGCTGATCACCGTGATCGCCACCGGGTGGATCTCCCATCCAAAGACCACCGAGGACCTCACCGGAGTCTGGAGCGCCGCCGAGCGCACCCCGCTGGGCGAGACCACCACCGTCAGCGTCCCACCAGGACAGACCCTGGTCGCGTTCCTGGTGGGAACCGACCTCGGAAGCATCGCGGGCACCACCTCGGGATCCTGCACCGCAACCTCGGCCGGCTCACCGGTAGAGCTGAGCTGGCCGGTACTGCTGAACCACGCGGTCGAGGCCCGCAAGACCGACGGGCTGGAGAGGGTGGCCACGGCCGGGTGGACGAATCACACCGGAAGCGCGTCGGTGGTCGATATCAGCTGTACCACAGCGGATTCCACCGTCCGATACTTCGTAGCCCTACCAAGCCGGACCGCCGCGCTGGTTGACCCGCCGTGGTTTCAGCCCGGGGGCTGGGTGGCGCTGGGGGCGGTGGGTGCCGCGCTCATCACGGCCGGGCTCCTAGCGTTACGCCGATGATGGGCGGTGGAGCGCTCGAGAATCAGCCCAATCGGACGAACGAGAGGACGGTCTCCACATCCGCCGAGAACTTCCTGCGGCGGCCGGCAATAGAGAAGACTGGGGCAGATGACTGAATCCGCAGCGACCCGTGTCGCGGTGTATCTCGACTTCGACAACATCGTGATCTCGCGGTACGACCAGGTCAACGGCCGCAACTCGTTCCAGCGCGACAAGTCCAAGGGCCTGGAGTCCGCACGCCTGGCCCGAGCGCGGGTTGACGTGGGCGCGGTCCTGGACTTCGCGGCCGCGTTCGGCACCGTGGTGCTGACCCGCGCGTATGCGGACTGGTCAGCGGAGGTCAACGCCGAGTACCGCGAACAGTTGGTCGGCCGGGCTGTCGACCTGGTGCAACTGTTCCCAGCGGCCGCCTACGGCAAGAACGCCGCCGACATCCGGCTGGCCGTCGACGCCGTGGAGGACATGTTCCGGCTGCCGGACCTCACCCACGTGGTGATCGTGGCCGGCGATTCGGACTACATCCCGTTGGCTCAGCGGTGCAAACGGCTGGGCCGCTACGTCGTGGGCATCGGCGTGGCCGGCTCCTCGAGCCGGGCGCTTGCGGCGGCCTGCGACGACTTCGTCATCTACGACGCGCTGCCCGGAGTGCCGGCGCTTCCCGAGAACTCCGGGGCCGACAAGCCCAAGACCGCACGGACGAAGTCCGAGCCGGCGCCCCCTGATCCGCAGGCCGCGGCGACGGCGCTGTTGCGACGTGCGCTGCAGATCGGCCTGGAGAAGGACGACGCCGAATGGCTGCACAACTCGGAGGTCAAGGGCCAGATGAAGCGGATGGACCCGTCGTTCTCGGAGAAATCGTTGGGCTTCCGGTCTTTCAGCGATTTCCTGCGCTCACGCGCCGAGGTGGTGGAACTCGACGAGAGCACGACCACCCGGATGGTGAAGCTCCGGTAGTCACCGGCTATCGCCCCAGCAGCCCCCTGAGTGCCGCGCGGGTATCGGCGATCTCATCGGGGGTTGCCCCGAATTCCACCGCGGCGAAGTCGGTGACGCCGATCCCGGCGAGGGCGGCAATGCGGTCCTGCACCTCTTCGGCCCCGCCGATGATGGCGATGTCGGCCGGGCCGGCCACCCCCTCGCGGTCGAGCATCGCCCGGTAGCTGGGCAGCGCCCCGTAGGCCGCGAACACCTCGGCGGCTCGTGCGGCCGCGGCCGCCGTGTCGCCGGTGACGCAGACCGGCAGGGCCGCAATGACGCGGGGTGCCGGACGCCCGAACTCCTCGGCCGCCCGGGTGATGGTAGGCACGATGTGGGCTGCCAGGGTCACCGGGCCAGTGCACCAGGTCAGCGTGCCGTCGGCCAGGGCCGCGGTGACCCGCAGCATCTGTTCACCCAGTGCGGCCACAACCACCCCGAAACCGGCCGAGCCCTTGGCGTTGACACCGGCATGAACCTTGTAGAACTCACCCTCGAAGTTGGCAGGTTCGTTGCGGGACAACGGCATCAACACGCTCAGATACTCGCGGAGGTGACGCACCGGCTTGTCGTAGCTCAAGCCGAACATGTTCTCGATGACGATCTTGTGGCTCAGACCGATGCCGAGGGTGAAACGGTTGCCCGACGCGGCCGCCACCGTGTGCGCCTGCTGGGCGATCGCATGCGGATGCCGCGGGAAGGTGGGCACCACCGAGGTACCCAGTTCGATGCGCGGCACCCTGGTGCCCACCACCGCCAGCGCCGTCAGCGCATCGAGTCCGAAAATGTGCGGCGCCCAGTAGGCGGCGAAACCGTCTCGCTCCGCCGAGGCGGCCTCAGCCACGACGTCGTCGAGGGTTCCGTCGTTGACTGCGCCGCCGAAGATTCCGTACTTCATCCCGGTGACGCTACGCCCATGAGCGTCCGGCGCAGAGCCGGCGTCGCGGCGCGCGCCGGCGGCCTCGGTGTTCGGCGCACCCATACCTGAATCGCGTGGTGCCGAATGACAGGTAAAGGATGGGCCGATGCGGATCATGACGTGGAACGTGCAGGGCCGGGTGGGCGAATGGGCCGCCCGGCACGCCGCGCTGCGGTCATGGATCGACCGAACCGCCCCCGACGTCCTGACACTTCAGGAATCGTGGGTCGAGCCGAACGGAGCCACCCAGGCCGCCCGGCTCGGCGAGGAACTGGGCCTACACTCGGTCACCGCCGCTGACCTCGCCGGGTTCGACCGCTACCCCGAGGCCCCCTACTGGGTCGTCAACGCGGTCTTGGCCCGATGGCCGCTCAGCATCGAACGCCTCCGCCCGCTGCCTGACGAGCATGGCGAGCCGACCTGGCGCCACGTCTTGGTGACCCGGGTGAACCGGCCCGCCGACGAGGGCGGACCGTTCATCGCGGCCGGCACCCATCTGGAGCACGGTCTGGAGCACTCGGCCCGGCGAAGCGCCCAGATGGCGGCACTGATGAACCACCTCGCCGAGACCCTCGGGGATGAGGCTCGCCGGCGGATTTCACTGCCGGCAGTCCTCGCGGGGGACCTCAACTGCACGCCGGAGTCCGACGAGTACCGCCGCGCGACCGGCCTGTCCGCCGGCGCGATCCCGAACTTCACCCTCGTCGACGCCTGGACCGCGGCGGGCAACACCGACGCGGGGCACACCTGGTCAGCGGCCAACCCGCTGGTGCCCCGCCACGCCATTCATCCCCATCGCCGACTCGACTACATCATGGTGACCACTCCGCGCCGATCCGGCGCGGGCCATGTGCGCGAGTGCGCTCTGGCCGGCACCGCGGCAGTCGAAGATGTCTGGGCCAGCGACCATTTCGCCGTGGTAGCCGAGGTGAAGATGTGAACCCCCGACCCTTCGAGAGGCGCGGCTAGTCCTCCGGCCCCGGTGTCACCCAGGCGCTGAACAGCGGCACGCCCTCCCACGGGCCACCGCGGGCGATCGCGATGACGGCGTGCGGGCGGTCGAAGGTGATCTGCACCCGGCGGAAGGTGCGACTGACGACATCCGGAACACCTGTGGGGCAACCGAGCGTGGTGATCGCCGCGGCGGTGAACCCGGACTCGTCATAGGCGGCGGTGGCGGTCTGCACGCATTCGAACGGTCCGGCCAACCGTGGCTCGGCCTCGACCAGGGCGGCGATGACATCGGCGACACCGGGTGCTTCCGCGAGGTCAGTCACGGCAGCGCCCGTCCAACGCGGTAGGCGGCTGCGCCACTGGTCGGTGGACTCGGCGGGCGCCTCCCAGGAAATGAACCTCTCGGTCACCTCCCGCACCGTCCAGGC
>VERS01000153.1 GCA_018882545.1 Mycobacterium sp. | reverse complement strand
CTCGACTCCGTGCCCGGACACGTCCAGCAGGTAGACCGACAGGTGGTCGTCGTCGATCCAGGAGTAGCCGAAGCTGTCCCCGCCGAGCTCTCGGGTCGGCAGATACCGCGACGAAGCTTGCACCGGGCCGGAAAGATCATCGGGGAGAAGGGATCTGACGTAACTGACGGCGGTGTCCAGATCGGCCTGCAACCGCTGCTGGGCCAGCATGCGGTCGGTGATGTCGGTGATCTGGGCGACGAAGTACTCGACCGCCCCGTTCGGCATCCGAATGCAACTGGCCGACAGGTCACCCCAGAATTGGTGGCCGTCGGCGTGGAGGAACTCCTTGGCGACCCGGTAGGTCTCCCTGCGGCCGGCCAGCATCTCCTCGACGTTGCGTAGATCGGCCTGCAGATACGGCTCGGGAGTCAAGTCCTGCCAGGTTTTGCGCAGCATGGTCGCCCGGTCCAGCCCGAACAGTTCGCACATCGCCTCGTTGACGTCGGTGAACAGGCCCTCGGCGGTGGTCAGGCACATGCCGACATTGGAGGTCTCCATCAGCTTGCGGTAGCGCTCGACGGCCTGCCGTGCCGCGACCTGGTCGGTGATGTCGATGATCTGCCCGATGGACATCGCTACCGAGCCGTCGCTTCCACGCAGGCAACCGACCGCCAGGTGGCCCCAGATGCGGTGCCCATCGGCGTGGATGAACTGCTTGTCCATCTCATAGGACTCGACCCGGCCCGCCACCATGTCGGCGACGTTGGCGAGGTCGGCGTCGCGGTACTCCGGGGCGGTCAGTTCGATCCACGTCTTGCTCAGCAGGGTCGGGGCGTCGTAGCCGAAGAACTCGCACATGGCCTGGTTCACCTCGATGAGAGGCCCTTGCGGGCTGGCCAGACACATACCCACCGCAGCGCTTTCCATCGACCGGCGGTAGAGCGCATTCGCGGCGGCCTCGCGGCGTAGGGCTTCGGCCAGTTCACGCTCGGCAGCGACGTCCTCGTCGATCAGCCGCAAGGTGGCGGTGGTACCGTCCCGGCGGCCGTCAGCGTGGTAGAAGGGTGTGGCGTGCAGGTGAACCCAGTGGGTGACGCCGTCCACGGAGACCACCCGAATGCGCTGCAGGACGGTGCCCCCGGCGTCCAGGATCGCCCAGCGCTGCTCGAAGGCCGGCAGGTCCTCGGTGGGGACGACGTCGCGCAGTCGCGTCCCGACCCAGTGTTCGGGCCCAGCGCCCAGCACACCGGCAATGGCCGGGGAGACCCAGACCACGACACCGTCCCGGACATGGGTGATGGCGTCGCTGGAGTTCAGCGCCAGCAGGCGGTAGCGCTCCTCGGCGGCGGCGAGCTCGCGGACGGCCGCGAAGCGTTCGGTGGTGTCCCGGAAGGTCAGGACGAGCAGGTCGGGCCGGACCCGGTTGCCGCGGATGTCGTAGTTGCGGGTCTCGCCCTGTAGTTCGTTGAAGTAGGGAAAATTGTTGAGCACGACGGGTTCGCCGGTCAGCGCGCAGTGCGCGTAGCGCGCCATCAGTCCGGCTCCGTCGACACCGGGAAACGTCTCCAGCAGGCTGCGCCCGACCTGCGCCTCCCGGGTCATCCCCACGTACTCGCAGAAGGCGCGGTTGACGTCGCGGTAGACCAGGTCGACCACGTCCCCGGCCGGATCGCGGATCACCTCGACCACGGCCTGCGGGTCGAGCATGGCGTCGGTGGCGGTCCGCAGCAATTGGTGGGCCCGCTCAGCGGCCTCCTGCTGGGCAGCGTGATCGGTGACATCCCGCCAGGTCAGGCTCAGACCACCGGCCGCGGTGCGGGTGGCCCGGATGTCGTAACGACGCACGTCGCCGCGTATCCCGTCGAGGTAGGGGAAGTCGGCCAGGGCTACCGGCTCGCCGGTGTGCACGCAGTGCGCGTAGCGCTCCAGCAGCCCCGATTCCCGGATGCCGGGCGAGGTGGCCAACATTGAGCGCCCGATCAGCTCCTCGTGGCGCAATCCCGTATATCGGCAGGCGGCGAGGTTGGCCTCGCGGTAGGTGAAGTCGATGACCTCTCCGCCGGAAGACCGCACCGGATGCATCAGCACCTGCGGGTCCAGATTCGCATCGACCGTGACCCGCAGCGCTTCCAGTGTTTCAACCCGATCGGTGACGTCATGCCAGGTGAGGCTCAGATAGTCATGGTCGACTCGGGTGCCCCGGACGTCATAGCGCCGCTCGGCGGGGGTGGCGGGATCGGGCGTCGCGTCGGGCAGGGTCTTGCCGTAGTAGCGGAAGCCATCCAGGACGAGCGGGTCTCCGGTCTCGACGCAGTGCGCATACATTTCCAGCAGGCCGCTGCTTGTCACCGCCGGCAGAGTTTCGGTGAGGCTGCGGCCGATCAAATCCGCGCGGTTGCTCTGGTGCTGGCGGGCGGCCAGCGGGTTGATATCGCGATAGACGAAGTCCATCACCCGGCCGGCGGGGTCGCGGACCGCCTGCAGCAAGGCCCACGGTTCCAGATCGGACTGGTGGGCGAGTTCGAGCAACTGGGATTCGTCAGACACATCGGCGCCGCGGTGCGGTGAACCGCCCCGATTCCTGTTGAGCCCGAACCATGACATCACCGCCCCGACGCCGAAGTCCCTTACCTTAAACCTCCCGAAAGTCTAATTCATGGCGCGGAGATGGGTCGGCGTTCCAACCGCTACGGGCCCCAGATCATCAGGTCTTGCATCCCGTTGTTCATCGTCACCGTGGTCGGCGGTGGCCCGGTGACGTCGAAGTGGATCTTGCCGCTGGACTGCGCACCCTGGGGGATGGTCGCTCCGCTGATGTTCGTCGGGCTGGCCACCTGCCAGAGCACCCGGTAGGCGGCCTGGTTGGGGGCGACGGCGTTGAACTGGGAAATCGCCGGTGTGACGGTTCCCTGGATCGCCCGGACGGTCGCGGTCGCCTCCCACAGCGCGCCGGCCACCCGATAGCCCGGCATCACATCGGAACTGGGTTTGAGACCGTCTACCTGCCAGCTGAGCACGACCTGGCCGACGGTGTCGGTCATCGTCAGCGTGCTGCCGAGTGTGCCGACCACCGGATAGTCCGCCGACGCCGAGCCGGCCGCGGCGATCCCGACGGCGACGGCCAGTGCGGCGGCCGCCGGTGCCATGGACGCAGTCCTCATCACCTAACCTCCCGATCGTGGAATCGTCGGGCTGACGGATATCCGGTTCGCCGCAGACCTAAACACAGCCGGTAGGTTCGCCCGTATGGCAGCTGACTTCAACGGGACGATCGCCCTGGACATCCGCGACTCCACGCCCGACTGGGCCCCGTTCGCGGCACCCACCGCACCGGAAAACGCCCCCAACGTGCTCTACGTCGTGTGGGACGACGTCGGCATCGCCACCTGGGACTGCTTCGGGGGACTGGTGGAGATGCCGGCGATGAGCAGGATCGCCCAGCGGGGAATCAAGCTGACCCAGTTCCACACCACCGCGCTGTGCTCGCCGACCCGGGCGGCGTTGCTGACCGGGCGTAATCCCACCAGCGTCGGCATGGCCACCGTCGAGGAGTTCACCGATGGCTTCCCCAACTGCAGCGGCCGCATCCCCGCCGACGCCGCCCTGCTCTCCGAGGTGTTGGTCGAACGCGGTTACAACACCTACTGCGTCGGCAAGTGGCATCTGACTCCGCTGGAGGAGTCGAATCTGGCTGCCACCAAAAGACATTGGCCGCTGGGCCGAGGCTTCGAGCGGTTCTACGGGTTCCTCGGCGGCGAGGCCGACCAGTGGTACCCCGACCTTGTCTACGACAACCATCCCGTCGACCCGCCGGGGACGCCGGAAGATGGCTACCACCTGTCGAAGGATCTGGCCGACAAGACCATCGAGTTCATCCGCGACGCCAAGGTCATCGCCCCGGACAAACCGTGGTTCTCCTACGTCTGCCCGGGGGCTGGGCATGCCCCCCACCACGTCTTCAAGGAGTGGGCCGACAAGTACGCCGGCCGCTTCGACATGGGTTACGAGCGCTACCGCGAGATCGTGCTGGAAAACCAGAAGAAACTCGGCGTGGTTCCACCGGACACCGAACTGTCGCCGATGAATCCGTACGCCGACGTCAAGGGCCCGGATGGACAGCCATGGCCCCTGCAGGACACCGTCCGGCCCTGGGACGGTTTGTCGGCTGATGAGAAGCGACTGTTCTCCCGGATGGCAGAGGTGTTTGCCGGCTTCCTGTCCTACACCGACGCGCAGATCGGTCGCATACTCGACTATCTCGACGAGTCGGGCCAGCTCGACAACACCCTCATCGTGGTGATCTCCGACAACGGCGCCAGCGGCGAAGGCGGTCCGAACGGTTCGGTCAATGAGATCAAGTTCTTCAACGGATACATCGACACCGTTGAGGAGAGCCTGCGCTTGTACGATGAGCTGGGCGGACCGTCGACCTATAACCACTTTTCGATCGGGTGGGCGATGGCGTTCAACACGCCCTACAAGCTCTACAAGCGCTACGCCTCCCACGAGGGCGGCATCGCCGACACCGCGATCATCTCGTGGCCCGCCGGAATAGCTGCGCACGGTGAGTTACGCGACAACTACGTCAATGTCTGTGACATCACCCCCACGGTCTACGAGTTGCTGGGTATCGCCGAGCCGAAGACTGTGAAGGGGATTCCTCAGCGACCACTAGAGGGCGTGAGTTTCAAAGCCGCACTGGAGGATTCGAAATCCAAGACCGCCAAGAAAACCCAGTTCTACACCATGCTCGGAACCCGGGGCATCTGGCACGAGGGCTGGTTCGCCAATACGGTGCACGCCGCCGCTCCGTCGGGCTGGGGGCACTTCGACGCCGACCGCTGGGAGCTCTACCACATCGACGCCGATCGCAGCCAGTGCCACGATCTGGCCAGGCAGCATCCCGAGAAGCTTGAAGCGCTACAGAAGCTGTGGTTCGCCGAAGCCGACAAGTACAACGGCTTGCCGCTCGGTGATTTCAGCATCGGCGAGATCATCGGGCGGCCGCGACCGTCGCTGGCCGGCGATCGCTCCCGCTACGTCTACTACCCGCACACCGCGCAGGTCCCGCTGGGGGCGTGCGTCAATATCGCCGGCCGCTCCTTCTCGGTGCTTGCCGAGGTGGCGGTGGAGTCGGCGGACGTGCACGGCGTGCTGCTCAAACAGGGCGCCGGCCACGGCGGCTACACGCTGTTCGTCGCCGACGGTCGTTTGCACTTCGTCTACAACTTCTTCGGCGACGTCGAGCAGCAGGTGTCCGCGCCGGATCCGGTGCCGCTCGGCAACCACATCCTGGGTGTCGGGTACGTCCGCACCGGCACGGCGGAGGGCAGCGTCACACCCCTGGGCGAGGTGACCCTCTACGTGGACGGCGCCGCGGTGGCGACCGTGTCCGGCGTGAAAGCCCACCCGTTCATCTTCGGCATCGCCGGGGGCGGGGTCAGCGTCGGCCGCAATCTCGGGCAGCCGGTGTCCAAGGCCTACCGGGCCCCCTTCGAGTTCGCCGGCGGCGCCATCGCCCGCGTCGTGGTCGACGTGTCCGGCGAGCCCTACCTCGACGCCGAGCGCGCCCTGGCCCTAGCCTTCGCCAAGGACTGAGCTGTGCTGACCGCGCTGGTCGAGGTACCCGGCGGGGTGTTTCGGATGGGGTCGACCAGGTTCTACCCGGAGGAAGCCCCGGTCCACACCGCGAGCGTGGGTGCGTTCGCGATCGAACGCCACCCGGTGACCAATGCCCAGTTCGCCGAATTCGTCGCAGCCACCGGCTACGTCACGGTCGCCGAGCGGCCGCTGGACCCGGCGCTCTATCCGGGAGTCGCGCGAGCGGACTTGGCGCCGGGTGCGCTGGTGTTCCGGCCGACCGCCGGTCCGGTGAACCTGGCCGACTGGCGGCAGTGGTGGGACTGGGCGCCCGGCGCGCACTGGCGGGAACCCTTCGGGCCCGGCAGCGACATCGCCGGAAAACAGGACCACCCGGTCGTTCAGGTCGCCTTCCCCGACGCCGCGGCGTACGCGGCCTGGGC
>VERS01000152.1 GCA_018882545.1 Mycobacterium sp. | reverse complement strand
GTCCGGAATCGCCGTCTGACCGGGACGACGGTCCCGCAGCAGGCGGGACAGCCCGCCGTTCTGTTCGTCGCGCGACGGTGCCCACCAGGCCACCACCTGAGACTGCGCCCGGGTCAACGCCACGTACATCAGGCGGCTGTCGTCGCCGGCCGACTCCCGGCGGCCCAAGGTCTGCACCTCGGCGTAGTCCTGGCTACCCTTTCCGCCGATGTGCAGGCAGCGGGTTGCGTTGTCGTGGAACAAGATCTCCTCGTACTGCTGGACGTTGCGGTTGAAGGCGAACGGCAGGTAGACGATCGGGAACTGCAGGCCCTTGCTGCCGTGCACGGTCATCACCTGCACCGCGGCGGCGTCCCGGTCGAGGCGTTTGTTGTGCTCGGTGCCGCGGCTGGGCTCGTCACGGCGGTCCCGCAGCCAGTCCCGCAGGGCGGGCAGCGTGAGGTGCTCGCGGTGGGCCGCCTCCTGCAACAGCTGGGTCACATGCGCAATGTCGGTCATGTACCGTTCGCCGTCGCGATAGGACAGTGCACGGTCGGCCATCCCGCCCAGCCGTGCGGCTTCGAAGACGGCCGCCACGCCACACGAACGCGCATGATCGGCCCACTCACGGACCGTCTCGGCCACGCGGTCGGTCAGCGTATCGCCCTCGGCGGCAAGCTGTTCGGCGGTGTATCCCAGGAACATCGTGGCGGCTGCGGCGCGGACCACCCCGGACCGGTGCGGCTGGTCGAAGGCCTCGAGCAGGGCCAGCCAGTCATCGCAGGCGTCGGAGTCGAAGACATCGGAATCACCGGTGTAGACCGCCGGAATACCCGCGTCCGTCAGAGCCGAGAAGCACACCCGGGCGTCCTTGCGCTTCTCGACGATCACCGCGATGTCGCCGGCTTTGACGGATTCGCCGTCGAAGGTGGCGGGGCTGTTGAGCACCGCGGCGATATCGGCGGCCAGGTCGGCGCCGATGTGGGACCTCAGGTCGTCGATGGCGACCACTTTGTCCCCGGTCACACCGAAGGTCCCCCGGGAGACCACCCGCAGCCGGAACGGGTCGTTGTTCGGCGCGCCCGCCAGTCGGGAGCCCTGATGCCGGGCATCGACGTCGTGCACGACGATGCGGGAGTCGCCCAGCGCGGTGCCCCGCAGGACGACCTGCAACCGGTCGATGAGGGCGGCGTCGCTGCGCCAGTTGGTGCCCATGGTCTGCTTCTCCCCGGCGCTGTCGGCGGCCGCGAGGTAGGTGTGGAGGTCGCCGCCGCGGAACGCGTAGATCGCCTGTTTGGGATCACCGATGAGCACCAGGGTGGATGCGCCACTGAACGCCCGGTCGATCACCCGCCACTGGACTGGGTCGGTGTCCTGGAACTCGTCGACCATGACGATCGGCCACCGCCGGCTCATCCGGGCCCGGGCCGGGGAGCCCTCGGCGTCCAGGGCATCGGCCAGCCTGCTGAGCAGGTCGTCATAGCCCAGCACGCCCCGACGGCGTTTCCTGATCTCCATCTCCGCCCGGACGGCCTCGGCGAACCCCACGCAGGCCGCCGGGTAACTGTCCGGCTCCGGGTCCAGCGGCCGCAGTTCGGTCGACGGGTTCTTGACCACTTCGCGGGCGATCTTCAGCGCCCGCTTGTAGGGCAGCGGCGGCTCGTCGCGATCGCGGCCGAAGCGCGCCAGGTAGAGATCATCGACGGTCTCGACGACCAGTTCGTCCAGGCTCTCCACCAACTCGACCCCGGCGTCGGTGTCGCCGGCCACCCCCAGCGAGTTGAGCACCAGGTGGCAGAACTGATGGATGGTCGCGATGGTGGCGGCGTCGAAGCCGGCCAGCGCATCGCCCAGCCGTTGCTTGCGGTCGACCAACTGCTCCGGCGTGCCGGCCAGCAGATGGGCGACCACCTGGTTGTCGCCGGCCAGGCCGGGATCGTCGAAGGCCGCCAGGGCGTGGGCGATCTGCCGGCGAACCCGGTCGCGCAGTTCCTGGGTGGCGGCTCGGCTGAAGGTGATCAGCAGCATCTGGTCCAGGCCGGCGACGCCTTCGGCGACGTAACGGGTGACCAGTCCGGCCAGCGCGAAGGTCTTGCCGGTACCCGCACTTGCCTCCAGCACGGTTGTCGAGCCCCGGGTCGGCAGCGGGCCGAGCAGATCGAAGGTCGTCATGGTCTTCCCCCGGCCGGTCCATTGTTGAGCGATTGCAGCATCGGCAGCCACAGCCGTGCCGCGTACGCGCCGAGCCTGGTGGTCTCACCGGGGTGCTCCTCGCCGGGGCGGACCGGGTCCAGCAATGCCGACAGCGGGGCACCGGACTTCCAGACTCGGGCGTGCGGCGGGTGTTTGTCCTCGCCGGGGAAGTTGTCATTGGACTTCCACTTGAACAGGGCGTCGCGGAACGGGTCGCCGGCGCTGTAGCGGGCCTGCGCCCAGGCGAACGACGTCTTGAGCGGCAGCGGGATCGGCTCCCGACGACCGGCGTCGTAGATGGCGACCAGATCGCCCAGCAGTTCCACCGCCGGAGTCTGCGGGCAGGCCAGGGTCTCCCGCCTGGCGCCCTCGCCCCTGGGGCGCCGGCCGATGCAGACCGCCACCCACTGCCGGTCGGGATCATCAGCGGCCAACGCCAGCAACGGGATCCACGCGCTGAGCATGTGCTTGCCGTCCAGTTTCGAGTAGGTCGCCGAGACGAGCCGGTCGCCGTAGACCGGTGCGACGGTCCCGGTCAGCCGACGGCCCGCCGCCAGTTCGACGTTGACGTCGACGGCGCGCGCGGGTGCGGTGCGCAACTGCGCCGCCTCCGTCGCCAGGGTGGCCGCCCGGTCCCGGATGACCCGCGCCGCGCGCCAGCCGATCTGCCCGGGCGGCAGGGTGCCGCGACACCATTCGGCGTTCAACGCCCGTTCGGCGCTGAGACCCCGCAACATGTCGGCGAGCATGCGGGCACCGACCGTCCATTCCGCCAGGGCGTTGATATCGACGGGAATCGAGTCATCGACACCGTCGACGTCGGTGGGCAGGGTGTAGTCCAGAGCGCGGAAGAACCCCTTCACCGGGTCCTTGAAGAAGGCCACCAGGTCGGCCAGCGAGACATCAGCGGGCTCCAGCTCAGGCAGCGGACCGCCCACGAACGGCGGGCGGTCAGCACGATGGCCCTGCGCCGCGCGGGCCGCGCGCAGCACCGTCGCGTCGAAGGTGAAGGGTTGGCCAGGTGCGGCGGCGACCACCCCGCCGGGTTCCACATTGCGAACGTCGAAGGGCTGCAGAGGATGTCGCGTCACGATCGCAGTGCGAACCCTACCCGTGGTGGTCGCGTCCAGAGCGTCGATCAGTTCGGCGAGTGGTACCGCCGGCGGGCGCTCGTGCCCGGTGTACTCGTTGGCGCCGGTATAGGTGATCACCAGGGTTTCGGTGGCCGCGCAAACCGCGTCGAGCAGCAGTTGGCGGTCCTCGGAGCGGACGTCGCGCTCCCCGGTCCTGGGCTCCCGGGCCAGCGCGTCGTCGCCGTCGACGGAGCCGATCCGCGGGAACACCGTGTCGTCGAGCCCGACCAGGCACACCACCCGGTGCGGCACCGACCGCATCGGCACCATGGTGCACACCGTGAGGGTGCCGGTGCGGAAGTTGGCCCGGGTGGGACGTCCGGCGAGGTGCCGGCGCAGCAGCTGCTGCACGTCGGACAGCCGCAGCCCGGTCGCGGCCCGCGGACCGGCCTGGGCGAGAACGTCGTTGAACTCACGCTCCATCTGGCTGAGCTGCCAGGCGTCGGCGTCGGAGGTCCGGGTGAGCAGTCTGATGCCGTCGACCAGGCCGTTCAACCAGTCCGCGAGCGGCCGGGTACCGGTCATCGTCTGCACCACCTGCTGGAGGCGGTCGACGAACTCCGCGAGCCGGCCGGCCAGCTCGACCCGGTTGCTGCCCACATCGTCCAGCGGCAGGGTGGCGTCGATCCACGCCTGGGAGTCGTCGGACAGCGCGACCCCGGCCAGGATGCGATCCAGTCCGAAGCGCCAGGTGTGATGCACGAAACTCAGCCCGTAGGGCCGGCGGTGCTCCTTGTCGAAACCCCACCGGACATTGGCCTCGCGGACCCAGTCGGTGATGTCGTCAAGGTCATCGTCGGTAAAGGCGAACCGGGCCCGGACCGGGTCGCTCTGGACGAGATTGAGCACCTCCGAGGCGGTCACCCGGCTACCGGCCAGGGCCATCAACTGCGCGGCGACCGCCAGCAGCGGGTTGGTCTGCACCAGTGAACGGTCGGCGAGCCGGACCCGCAGTTGATGGGCGGGATGTCCGTCCGGGACGACCTCGCCGAGGCCGAAGTCCGCAGCGATCAGGGGGGCGTAGGTCTCGATGTCCGGGCACATCACCAGGATGTCGCGGGGTTCCAGGGTCGGGTCGTCGGCGAGCAGGCCGAGCAGCACCTCGCGCAGGACGTCCACCTGACGGACCGGCCCGTGGCAGCTGTGGACCTGGACGGAACGGTCCCCGGCTGCCAGTACCCGACCGGCGGGGCGAACCGCACCGGCGGCCACGTCGGACTGCAACCAGCCCAGCAGGGTGTCCGGGCGGGCCAGTTCGGCGGCGTGGAATTCATCGGCGGCGACCTCTCGCGGCAGGCTTCGCTGCAGCTCCCGCAGGTCCCGGCCCAAGGTGACCAGCAGGGGGTGACCGACCCGTCGGTGGGTGGTGTCGTCCCGACGCGGGACCACTACACGCACATCGGCCAGCGCGCTCCACAGTTCCGCGCTCGGGTGCGGCAGCCACAGATGTAGGTCGTGGCGGACGGCGAGCGCCTCGAGCAGTTCGATATCGGTGGCGGCCAGCCTGGTGTAACCGAACAGCGAAACCCGCTCGGGTAGCCCGCATCCTGACTCACGCAGCTGCGCAACGGTTTTGGCGTGCCGGATGTGCGGCGGGTCGATGCCCATCACCGCGACCAGCCGCCGCCACAACTCGGGCTGCCAGGCCAGATCGGAGTCGAGTCCGTCGGTGTCACCGGCCAGCCAGTCCGCCAGCAGGTGCGGGCGCTGCCGGGCGTAGGAGGCGAACAGGCCCGAGCCGACGGGCGACGGCGTAGCGGCGACCCTGCCGAAGCTCGCGCTCCTCGCCGTCGGCGAACTGGCCCAGGTGATTGGCCAGGGTGCGGCACCAGGGTTCGCCGAGATGCTCGTCGATCACCTCCAGCAGCGGCCAGGTGATGGCCTCCGGCAACCAGGGATCGTCGTCCCGGGTGCCGGTGAGCGGCCCGGAAAGCTCAGCGATCAGCGATGCCGGGGACCGGAACACCACCCCGGCGCACACCCCGTCGGCCCCCGATCCGCGGCCCAGCCGGTGCGAGAGCCGCTGGGAGAGCCACCGCTCGACCCCGCGTGCGGGTACCACGACGAGATCCTCGGCGAACGGGTCGGCAGGTGGCGTGGCCAGCAGTTCCCCCAGCCCGTCCGCGAGGATGTCGGTGCGTTCCGCGCGGTGAATATGGAAGGCCATCGCCGATCACCGTAGACCGGGCCACCGACACCCGGCTCCCGACCTCAACCCACCAACCGGGCAATCGAGCCGATCGGGATCGGCAACCAGCCCGGCCGGTGCCGGGCCTCGTAGGCCGCCTCGTAGACCGCCTTGTCCAGTTCGTAGACCGCCAGTAGCTCGGCCCGCTGCCGCGGGTCGAGTCCCGACCCGGCCGCGTATCCCTGGCAGAACGCCGCGCTGTTGCGTTCCGACCACACCCCGGCCCGCGCCGGGGTTTCGCCCCCGGCCTGGTGGGCGGGTCCGGGGCGCCAAGCGGCGTAGTCGAAGGACCGCAGCATGCCGGCGACGTCGCGCAGCGGCGAGTCCGGCCGGCGCCGTGCCGCGAGCGGCTGACCGGGCTCACCTTCGAAGTCGATCAGCAGCCATGACTCCGGGGTGCGCAGCAGCTGCCCGAGATGCAGGTCGCCGTGGATGCGCTGCACGGCGATCGGCTCCCCGGCCAGGTCGGCGTAGCGCCGCGCGATGGCCGCCGCGTACTGCGCCAGTTGCGGCAC
>VERS01000151.1 GCA_018882545.1 Mycobacterium sp. | reverse complement strand
AAGCAGGCCCTGGCCGACATCTACCGGACCAACGCGACCCCCTACCTGGACCTGCCCAAGCCGGAGCGCGGCGATATCCGCGACCAGCAGATGGACGCCATCATGAACTCCGCGAAGTACCTCAACGAGAACATGCAGAAGGCGCCGGTCATGCTGATCCCCCTGCTGGAGGGCCGCCCGGACAACGCCTCCATCGGCATGCAGGCCTCCTACTGGGGGTCGATCCTGCCCGCGGTCTGGAGTTACATGCTGGCTCTGCGGGAGCGCGGCCTGGGTACCGCCTGGACCACGCTGCATCTGATCGGCGACGGGGAGAAGCAGGCCGCCGAACTGTTGGGCATCCCGTTCGAGGATTACACCCAGGCCGGGCTGTTCCCCATCGCCTACACCAAAGGCACCGACTTCAAGCTCGCCAGACGCCTGCCCGCCGAGCAGCTGACGCATTGGGACACTTGGTGATTCAGCCGCCCCCCTGGAAGTCGTGCTGCCGCCAGGCCTCGTAAGCGGCGACCGCGGCGGCGTTGGACAGGTTCAACGAGCGCCGGCCCGGCAGCATCGGAATCCGGACTTGTGCTGTGATGCGCGGGTCGGCCAGTATCTGCTCGTCAAGCCCCGTCGGTTCGGGTCCAAAAAGCAACACATCGCCTGGTGCATAACGGATTTCGGTGAAACGAGCGTGGGCGTGGGCGGTGAAGGCGAAGACCCGCGCCCCGGGCAGCGCCGCCCAGGCCTCGTCCAGACTCCGGTGCACGGTGACCGAGGCCAGGTCGTGGTAGTCCAGCCCGGCGCGGCGCAGTTTCGGCTCGGACAGGTCGAAGCCCAGCGGCTCAACCAGATGCAGTTCGCAGCCGGTGGCCGCCACCATGCGGATCGCGTTGCCGGTGTTGGGGGCGATGCGCGGCGAGTGAAACAGGATCTTGAACACGGGCAGCAGGACCGCTAACGGTCCTGGCCGTCGATCAGACTTTGGATCAAATCGATGATCTGCTGCTGGCCTGCGGCGGTTGCGTCGAACTTACCGCGCATTTCGATGAAGCCACGGTCAACGTGATCCTCGAGACGGCTGAAGTCTTGTCGAAGATCGGTGAAGTCTTGTCGGAGGTCGACGAAGTCTGCCCGCAGTGCGTTGAAACTCGCGGTCGTCGCCTGGCGGAAGTCACGAATCTCAGCGCGGATCTCGCCGACATCGCGGTCCGCGGCGCCGGCCAGTACCCGAGCGGCCGCGGCATCCTGCTCGGCAGCGCGGAGTCGCCGGCGAACGTCTTCCAGATCGTCCTGACTGATCAGCGTTTTCCCTCGTTGACTTCGTCATCCTCCGGATACGGCTCGGCGTCGGCACCGGCGTCGGCACCGGCCGCCGGATCCGCGTCGGCTCCCGGCTCGTCGCGCCCGATCAACACCAGGCCGGTCAGGTAGATGCCGATGAAGACGGCGGTGACGCTCACCCCGAAGCCGCCGGCCCAGGACGCCAGCAGGGTAGCGGCAAAGCAGCCCCACAGCCACCACCGATGCAGAGGATTCATCGGCGCTCAGCTTAGGCGGCCTTGCGCCGGATCTTGAAGCGCACCAGGCTCAGATACAGCGCGCTCAGACCGGCCAGCATCGCCATGTCGAACCACCAACTCGACCCGGTGTGCTTCCACCAGCGGTCCTTGGGGGTCAGCGGTCCGGGCACCAGGTTGACCAGGTCCACCGTCGAAGCCGAGGCGGCGAAACCCCACCGGGCCGGTGTCAGCCAGGACAGTTGGTCGAGCACCAGCCGGTTGGTCACCGGGATCATGCCGCCGGAGAACACCAGCTGGCTCATGATCGCCACCACCAGCAGCGGCATGATCTGCTCGTTGGATTTGGCCAGCGCTGACAGCAGCAGCCCCAGGTTGGCCGAGGCCACGCAGGTCGCGGCGATGGTCGCGAAGAGCTCCAGCGACGGGTTGCCGAGCGCCACAGCACCTTTGGTGGGCGCACCCTTGCCCCAGACGACGATCGCGGTGACGATCGCCGACTGCAGCAGCGCGAACACCGTGTAGACGCACACCTTGGCCAGCAGGTAGGCCGTCGTGGACAGCCCGACGGCCTGCTCGCGGCGGAAGATCGCACGCTCCCCGATCAGGTCGCGGATGGTCAACGCGGTGCCCATGAAGATCGCCCCGACGTTGAGCAGCACCAGGATCTGCCCCGGTTCATTGGGCGCGTCACCCATCGGGTCGGGCACCCCGAATCCGACGTCGCCGGGCACCGCCAGGGACAGCACCCCCATGATGAACGGCAGCAGCGCCAGGAAAATGAAATAGCCGCGGTCGGAGACGATCAGCCGGGTCTGCCGGCGCACGATGGTGGAGAACTGCCGGCGCAGGCTGGTGTGCACCGGCTCGCCCTGGACGGAGGGCTCCTCGGCCGGCGGCGGCGCCGGCTGCGGCCCGCTGCGCGCCAGGTACCGCGCGTTGGCGGCCTGGGGATCTGCGGCGACGGTGGAGAAGATGTCGGCCCAGTTCGTCGTCCCCATCGCGGGGCCGATCTGCGACGGCGGTCCATAGAACGCGGTCTTGCCGCCCGGGGCCAGCAGCAGCACCTGATCGCAGACGTCCAGGTAGGTCAGCGAGTGGGTGACCACCAGCACCACCCGCCCGGCGTCGGCGAGTTGGCGCAGCATCGTCATCACCTGGCGGTCCAGAGCCGGGTCCAGACCCGAGGTCGGCTCATCGAGGATCAGCAGCGACGGGCCGGTCAACAACTCCAGCGCGACCGAGGCCCGCTTGCGCTGACCACCAGAGAGCTTGTCCACCCGGGTCTCGGCGTGTTGGGTCATCTCCAACTCCGAGAGCACCTGCGCGACCACCTGCTGGCGGTCCTCTTTGGTGGTGTCCGGGGGCAGCCGCAACTCCGCGGCGTACATCAGGGCCTGGTTGACGGTCAGCTGACCGTGCACCACATCGTCCTGGGGCACCATCCCGATCCGGGACCGCAGCGAGGCGTAGTCGGCGTGGACGTCGTGCCCCTCGAAACTGACCGTGCCGGAGGTGGGGTGGGTGTAGCCGGCGATCAGCCGCGCCAGGGTGGACTTGCCCGCCCCCGACGGCCCGATCATTGCGGTCAGGGTGCCCGGCCGTGCGGTCAGCGAGATGCTGTCCAGCAGTGTCTTGTTGTTCTCGATGGTCCAGGTGACCCCGCGCACGTCCAGCCCGCCGGTGGCGGTGGCCGCCGCGGTCTCGCTGCGCCGCACCAGCGATCCGCCGGTGAAGATCAGGTCGTTGTTGCCGATGGTCACCACGTCGCCCTCGGTGAGCAGCGCGGTGTCCACCCGGGTGCCGTTGACGAAAGTGCCGTTGATGGAACGGTTGTCGACGATCTCCGGCCCACCCGGGGTCGGGATCAGGGTGGCGTGGTGCCGGGAGGCCAGGACGTCGGGAATCACGACGTCGTTATCGGCGGCCCGGCCGATCCGCAGCGATCCGGGCGGGGCCGGTGGCGGTGAACCCGGTTTGAGGATCCTCAGCATCGACGTGGCCAAGTTCGAGGTGGCCGAATTCGACGTCGCACCCGAGCGGGCCGGACCCAACTGGGTGGGTGCGGCGTCCGGCGCGAGCGGTGGGGTCGGCGGGGCGCTCACCGGCGGCGGCGGATAGGTCGGCTGCGGCCGCGAGCCCGGGTACACCGGCCGGGGTGCGCCGTGCGGGATGACGTCGGTGGCGATCTGCGGCGGCCGACCCATCGTGCCGGGGTTGGGACCGATCTCGAAGCTGACCGCCGGACCGTCCGGGTTGCCGAGGTTGACCGTCACGCCGTCGGTGATGTCGGTGTGCGGAATCCGCCTGCCGTGCAGGTACATGCCGTTCAGCGAGCCGTTGTCCACCGCAGTCCAGCGGCCCCCGGAAACGGTGTCGAACCGCAGCAGCACATGGGCCCGGGACACCAGGGGGTGCGCGATGCGCAAGTCGGCGCGCAGGTCCCGGCCGATGACGACGTCCTGCCCGGCGGTGAAGGTGCGGGGGGCCCCGTCGACCCGAACGGTCAGCGTGGGTCCGGACACGGGGCGGCTCATCGGCGCCAATGCTAACCCGAGGGGCGGGCCTGGGGGCCTCCGGTGACGACGCACCGGGTCTTGGTGTAGATCGTCGGCATGCATTTGTTGCAGTGCGTGCACAGGGATTTGACCGGGGACCGGACCGCGTCGCCCTCGGCCTTGATCCGGTTGATCAGATCCGGCTCGGCCAGCAGTGCCCGGCCCATCGCGACGAAGTCGAACCCCGCCGCCACGGCCCGGTCCATACCGTCGCGGTCGGTGATCCCGCCGAGCAGGATCAGCGGCATGGTCAGTTCCCGGCGGAACTGTTCGGCGTCGCGCAGCAAGAACAGGTCGCGGTAGGGATACTCGCGCAGGAACTTCTTCCCGGTCATCCGGATTCCCCAGCGCAGCGGGGGTGCGAAGGCGCCGGCGAACTCCTTGACCGGGGCGTCGCCGCGGAACAGGTACATGGGGTTGACCAGCGAACTGCCCGCAGTCAGTTCCAGGGCATCCAGACCGCCGTCATCCTGCAGCCAGCGGGCGGTCTGCAGCGCCTCCTGCACCGGGATCCCCCCGCGCACCCCGTCGGCCATGTTGAGTTTGGCGGTCACCGCGACCGCGGGCTGCCCGTCGCGGGCCACTTCGGCGCGCACCGCCCGCACGATGCCGCGGGCCACCTTGGCGCGGTTGGCCAGCGAGCCGCCGAACTCGTCGGTGCGCCGGTTGATCATCGGGGAGAGAAAGGAACTGGCCAGATAGTTGTGCCCGAGGTGAACCTCGACGGCGTCGAAGCCGGCGTCGATGGCGTACCGCGCCGCGGCGGCGTGGGCGGCGATCACCGCGTCGATGTCATCGCGGGATGCATGCTTGGCGAACCGCATCGACAGCGGGTTGAAGAAGCGCACCGGCGCCAGGGCGGCGGCCCGATTGGAGCGGGCGTTGGCCACCGGCCCGGCGTGTCCGATCTGCGCGCTGATCGCCGCGCCCTCGGCGTGTACCGCATCGGCCAGGCGGCGCAGGCCCGGCACGGCCTGCGGGCGCATCCACAGCGCCGAAGAGTCGGTGCGCCCGCCGGGGCTGACCGCGCAGTAGGCCAGTGTGGTCATCGCGACCCCGCCGGCGGCCATCGCCCGGTGGAAGTCGATCAGGTCGTCGCTGACCAGCGCCCCCGGGGTGCGGGCCTCGAAGGTGGCCGCCTTGATGATCCGGTTGCGCAGGGTGACCGGCCCGAGTTGGGCCGGGCTGAAGACATCCGGGACGACACCCATCTGTAAAATGCAGCGGCGCCCGCACAGAGCCTGGATGGCAAGCTGACCCGCGACGAGATCTTCGCCGACCTCACCGCGCGGGTCGCCGCACTCACCGCCGCGGGCCGCACCCCCGGTCTGGGGACCATTCTGGTCGGCGACGACCCCGGCTCGCACGCCTACGTCCGCGGCAAGCACTCCGACTGCGCGAAGGTCGGCATCACCTCGCTGCGCCGCGACCTGCCGGCGGACGCCACCGAGGCGCAACTCAACGGGGCCATCGACGACCTCAACGCCGATCCGTCGTGCACCGGCTACATCGTCCAACTACCGCTGCCGCGGCACCTCGACGAAAACGCCGCCCTGGAGCGGATCGACCCCGGCAAGGACGCCGACGGTCTGCACCCGGTCAACCTGGGCCGGCTGGTGCTGGGTGAACCGGGGCCGCTGCCGTGCACCCCCCGCGGCATCGTGGCGCTGCTGCGCCGCTTCGGTGTGCCCATCGACGGGGCGCACGTGGTGGTGCTCGGCCGGGGTGTCACCGTGGGTAGGCCGCTGGGATTGCTGCTGACCCGGAAGACCGAAAATGCCACGGTGACGTTGTGCCACACCGGAACCCGCGACCCGGCGGTATTCACCCGGCAGGCCGATATCGTCGTCGCGGCGGTCGGCGTGCCGCACATGCTGACCGCCGACATGGTTCGCCCGGGTGCGGCCGTGCTGGACGTCGGTGTCAGCCGGGTGGACGGGAGACTCACCGGGGACGTCGCGCCGGAGGTGTGGGACGTCGCCGCGCACGTC
>VERS01000150.1 GCA_018882545.1 Mycobacterium sp. | reverse complement strand
CGCCACAACCCGCCGGCCGGGTGATCGCCGACGGTGCCGGGTACTGCACTGTGCAGACGCTTCGGGCGGGACCGGTCGCGCGCGGCTATCTGGCCGTCCGCTCCGAGAAGCCGCTGTCCAGTCCGGATCGGCTGCTGGTGGCTCATGCCGTATCGCTGATCAGCATCGAACTGGAGAAACCCACCCGGGTCCTCGACGCCGAGCAGCGACTGCGGACCGCCGTGACACAGGCCTTGATCGCCAACCCGGAGCAGGTCGAGCCGACGGTCCTGCGCTACTTCGGATTCGAGCCGGACGCCGAGGTGGTCGTCGTCGTGCTCTGCGGCGTCGGGCCGGCCCTGTGCGCCGAGGCGCTCATCCAAGAGTCGATGCACCGACGCGGCGTGCCGTTCCTGATGTCCTCGTCGCGAGATGACGTCGTCGCGGTCGTCCCGGTTGCCGAGCAGGACGGGATAGCGGTGCTGGTCAATGAGTTACGGAATCAACTGGACACATCCGTCGTCGCGGGTGTCGGCGGTACCGGACAACTCCGCGAGGCGGGCGCCCTGAGCAGCCGGGCCCGCGCCGCGGCACGAACGATTTCCCCCGAGCCGCTGCGCCGATATGACGAACTGGGCGTCTTCGAGGCGATCCTGGGCGATCGCACCCCCGATGAGCTGGCGGTGCTCTGCGATGTGCTCGGGCCGCTCGAGGGTCACGACCTTCTGCCCACACTGACCGAGTTCCTCGCCAACAACGGCCATCTGGAGCATGCCGCTGCAGCTCTCGGGGTGCATCGCCACACCATGCGCAATCGGCTCGGGCGCATCGCCGAACTGCTCGGTTGCGCGCTGGACTCCGCCGACATCCGAGCCCAACTGTTGCTCGCGGTGCGCGCCAGGGAGATCCTCGGCTGACGAAGTCAGGCCAGGTAGCCGGCCAAGGAATTGAGGGCCAGCCGGGCATAACCTGGCCACAGCCAACCCAGTACCCGAACCACCGGCAGGGTCAGCATCGACTTGGCGTGCAAGGTCCATCGCCAACTCACCCGGGTCCCGCCGCCCTGCGGACTGAAGGTCCAAAGCCCGTCGATGCGGTCGACCAACAGCGCCATCGGCCCGGCGATCTCGGTGATGGCGTATCCGAACGAGCGGGGCCCGTCCACGTCGGTCAGCGTCTCGCGCATGGAACCCCCGCCGGCCGGGACGATCGTCCGACTGTCCCCCGCCTGCACCCAGCGAGTCTGACCCTGCACGGACTCGATCGGCGGGAAGGGGCCGTACCGCCGCGGCAACAGCGCCGGTAGCGGAATGTCCAACGCAGCGGCGAAAGCCTTGCCGGGGTCAGCGTTTAGCACCTGCGACTGCTCGACGGCGACGAGGCGGGCCACGGGCTCGATGTTACTTCGGGCGCGCGAACAGCGGGGCGGCGCGCCCCGTCAGCGGTGGCAGGTCGAAGAATCCTCTGATGCCCGGCTCGGCAGCGCAGGTGGCCGGGATGGCGTTGACACAGTGCGCGGCGGTGGCCACCACCCCCGGATTGCTGACCAATCCCTCCTCCACGGTCTCGGGCTGCCAGCCCTTGACCGTGACGAAGGTGTTGGGGTGTCCCCGGACCTCGATCTCGTACCGCTCACCGGCTGCACCGAAAGACCATGCCGGGTCGAGGTTCTCCTCGCCCATCAGCCAGTTGACCGCAATGCGGACGACGATCGCGTTGGTCACCACTGCATCCCAGACGAAGCGTCGGCCTGCGACCTGTCCGGGCATGATCACGCCGATCGGTGAAGCGATGGGCTCGGTGGCCACGGCAATCTGCTGGCTGGTCCGGATAACGGGTTCAGCGGCGAACCCGAGACGGTCGACGATCAGGCGCACCGACTGGAAGAAGCCGCCGTTGAGCAGTTTCTGCATCGGCCCGCTCAGTGCGGTCTCCGGAGCCCCGCCGAACCCCATCACGTGCCGGAGCACATCGGGAGCCCCGTAGGTCCGCAGATCGGAGAACTCCTCGGCCCGTACATGGGTGATTCCGGTGGACATCACCGACAGCAGCAGCGGGAACAGTTCCGTCGCCGCTCCGGGACCGATGCCGGCTCCGTGCAGAGTCGCGCCGCCGGCGATCGCCGCGGCCCGCAGTGGAGCGGCCTCCGCCTCGCTCGGGTAGAACCAGCCCAGCGGGCTGACCACGTTCTTGCCCGACCGCAACAGCGCGGCGACGTCCTCGGCGTTGGGCAGCAACGGGGCGTAGACCACGGCGTCGGCGTCCATCGCCAGGATCTCCTCGGCGCTGTCGATGGCCAGGACTCCGAGCGGTTCCACGCCGACGATCTCACCGACGTCTTTGCCCACCTTGGACTTCGAGTGCACCCAGCAGCCGACCAATTCCAGATCGGGATGCTCGAGTACAGCCTTGACCGCAGCGGTTCCGACTGAACCGGTGGCCCACTGCACCACCCGAAGAGCCATAGCGGCAGACTAATCCCCGTCGCTAGCGAAGGGACCGTCATGGCAAACAACAGGGTGTTCGTCGTCGGGGTCGGGATGACGAAGTTCGAGAAACCGGGGCGCCGCGAGGGCTGGGATTACCCCGACATGGCCCGCGAGTCGGGCACCAGGGCGCTGACCGATGCCGGCGTGGATTACAGCCAGATCGAGCAGGGCTTCGTCGGCTATGTCGCCGGTGACTCCACCTGCGGGCAACGTGCGCTCTACGAACTGGGCATGACCGGCATCCCCATCGTCAATGTCAACAACAACTGCTCCACCGGTTCCACCGCGCTCTACCTCGGCGCCCAGGCCATCCGGGGCGGGCTGGCCGACTGCGTGCTGGCATTGGGTTTCGAGAAGATGCAACCCGGCTCGCTGGGCGCAGGGGCAGACGACCGGGAGTCCCCGCTGCGCCGGCACATCAAGGCACTGGCCGAGATCGACGAACTGGCTTTCCCGGTGGCGCCGTGGATGTTCGCCGCGGCCGGCCGGGAGTACATGCGTGCTTACGGCGCCACCGCCGAGCATTTCGCCAAGATCGGCTACAAGAACCACAAGCACTCGGTGAACAACCCGTACGCCCAGTTCCAAACCGAGTACAGCCTCGCCGACATCATGAATGCGCCGATGATCTCCGATCCGGTGACCAAATTGCAGTGCTCGCCGACCTCCGACGGCTCCGCCGCCGCGGTGCTGGTCTCAGAGCGCTTCCTGGACGAGCGCGATCTGGCTGGTCAGGCAGTGGAGATCGTCGGTCAGGCGATGACCACCGACTTCTCCTCCAGCTTCGACGGTTCGGCGAAGAACATCATCGGCTACGACATGAATGTGCATGCCGCCCAGCAGGTGTACGACCAGTGCGGCCTGGGTCCGGAGGACTTCCAGGTGATCGAACTGCACGACTGCTTCTCGGCCAACGAGCTCCTGCTTTACGAGGCACTCGGACTGTGCGGACAGGGGGAGGCGCCCAAGCTCATCGACGCCGGAGACACCACCTACGGCGGGCGCTGGGTGGTCAACCCCTCCGGCGGGCTGATCTCCAAGGGCCATCCGCTCGGCGCCACCGGCCTGGCCCAGTGCGCCGAACTGACCTGGCAGCTGCGCGGAGCCGCTGACGCCCGGCAGGTCGAGGGCGTGAGCGCCGCGCTGCAGCACAATATCGGCCTCGGCGGCGCCGCGGTCGTCACCGCTTATCAGCGCGCGCAGCGGTAGTCACCTTCTCCCGCGAGCAGACGCGAACGCCCCGCAGCCGTCGGCGTGTCGGGGACGTTTACGTCTGCTCGCCAGTGGGGGGGCGCCGGCTCCGAGCTAGAGGTGCACCACGGTGTAGGCGCCGTCGGCGTAGCGGGACCGGATCGTCTTCTTGTCATACTTGCCGACGCTGGTCCGGGGAATCTCCGCCACGAAGGTCCAGCGCTCCGGCAGCCACCATCGAACAACCTTGTCGGACAGAAACTCCCGCAGATCCGCGGGGGTGACCACCGCGCCGTCCTGCAGCACCACGGCCGCCAGCGGGCGTTCCTGCCAGCGTTCGTCGGGCACGCCCACCACGGCGGCCTCCCGCACCAGCGGATGGCCGATGAGAGTGTTCTCCAGTTCCACCGAGGAGATCCACTCGCCGCCGGACTTGATGACGTCCTTGGCCCGATCGGTCAGCGTGATGTAGCCCTGCGGGTCGATCCGGCCGACATCACCGGTGCGCAACCAGCCCGACTCGAATTTCGAGGGATCGGTGTTGCGGTAATAGGAACCCGTGATCCACGGCCCGCGGACCTCCAACTCTCCGACGGCGATGTTGTCGTTGGGGAGCACCCCACCCGCGTCGTCGACGATGCGCGCCTCCACTCCGCACATCGGCCGGCCCTGCGTGGACCGGATCTCCCACTGCCGCTCGGGCGGTGTCCCGGGAGCGGGCCACGCCAGAGTGGCCATCGGAGAGGTCTCGGTCATCCCCCACAGCTGCCGGATCTGGACGTCATAGCGCTGTTCAAAGGCCTGCATGAGCGAAAGCGGAACCGCGGAACCGCCGCAGGCCACCATCCGCAGCGACGAGATGTCATGGCCGGGTTCGCGATCCAGGTAGTTCATCACGTCGTTCCAGATTGTCGGGACGGCACCCGCGACCGTCGGGCGCTGGGTCTCGATCAGCGACACCAGCGACTTGGCGTCCATGAACCGGTCCGGCAGCACCAGGTCGGCACCGGCCATCAGCGCCGCGTAGGGCAGCCCCCAGGCGTTGGCGTGGAACATCGGCACGATCGGCAACGCCTTGTCGGAGAAGCTCAAACCCATCCCGTTGCCGCCACACACCGCCATGGAGTGCAGGTAACTGGACCGGTGACTGTAGACCACCCCTTTCGGATGGCCGGTGGTGCCGCTGGTGTAACACATTGCCGCAGCAGAGTTCTCGTCGATACCAGGCCAGTCGAAGTGTTCGGGCTCCGCGGCAATCAACTCGTGGTAGCGCAGCACCCGCTTCCCGGAGTCCTCCAACGGCCCCAGGTCCCCGTCACCCACGGCGATCACCGTGTGCACGGTCTCCATCCGGGGTAGCACCGGCGCGAGGATCGGGGCCAGGGACATGTCCAGGATGACGATCTGATCCTCGGCCTCGTAGGCGACGAATTCGATCTGCTCGGGAAACAGCCGGATGTTGAGCGTATGCAGCACGGCCCCCATCGCCGGGACGGCGACGTAGGCCTCCAGGTGCTCCTGGCTGTTCCACATGAAGGTGGCAACCCGTTGATCGGCGTCGATCCCGAGCCGTCGAAGGGCGTTGGCCAACCTGGCCGCCTGCTGCCCGACTTGCAGATAAGTCGCGTGCCGGAAGCCCTCACCGGTCATGGTGGTGACGGTGCGGTCCCCGTGGACGTTGACGGCGTAGCGCAGGATCTCGGCAATCGTGAGCGGAGACTGCTGCATGGTGCTCTGCATCGGCGGCGCCCTTCACTAATGGCCCTGGCCCGCCGATCGTATCCCCGCCGTCCGGGCCCAACGTCACGAACCGGGGGCGTCAGCGACTTCGTATAGCGTGAAGAAAACGCAGGCGATGACCGCAGAGGGGCAGCATGATCAGGACGGCACTGCGCGCCGCCGCCGCGACGGCCGTCGCAGCGGTTGCCGTCCTGGCCGGTCCGGCTGGTGCGGCCTGGGCCGAGGAGACCGCCGAGGAAACCATCAGCCGACTTCAGCAGCAGGGTTACCAGGTGCTGCTCGACAAGCTCGGCACCGGTCCACTGTCGAAGTGTGTGGTACTCAGTGTGCGCAGTCCGCACACCTTCACCCAGTGGGTGCCCTACGTCGGGCCGGGTCTGGGCGACTTCGACACTTTCCTGGTACCCGTGGTCACCAGCCGGACCATCGCGGTGTCGCTGGACTGCACCCGTCAGTAGCGGGCTCAGGACGCAGCGCTCAAGCTCCGACCAGCTGTGGGTAACGCCAACGCGGTGATCCCGCCGTCGTAGTCGCCGACGTACAGTCGGGTGCCGTCCGGGCTGGCGGCCAGACACGACACGGGCCTGCCGACGTCAATGCGGCCGGCGCTGCGCAACGTCGCGGCCTCCAACACGCTCACCCGGTCGCCATGGGCAAGGT
>VERS01000149.1 GCA_018882545.1 Mycobacterium sp. | reverse complement strand
GCCGAACCCGACCTGTGGTTCGGCTACGCCGACGACGACGCCAGTGATGGCGCCGCCAAGGCCCGCGTCTACGAACAGTCCGCCGCCAAGGCCCGCACCCTCTGCCTGCGGCGCTGCCCGCTGGCACAGCAGCGGCTGTGCGCCCGGTTGGCGGTCGAGGGCGGCGAGGAATACGGAGTCTGGGCCGGTATCAAGCTCCCCGGCGGTCAGTACCGCAAGCGTCATGAGTTGGCGCGGGCCCGGTCACTGCTCCGGCAGATCGCCGACGGTGAGATCAACCCGCGCGAGCTCCCCGAGAGTGCCGAGTTGCTCTCCCGCAGCGAAACACCCGCGGAGTCCGGCGCGGCCGTCGTACATGTGGGGTTGGGCCGGCGGCGGGCCGCCTGAGGTAACACGCCGCCGAGTGGCCTACCGCCCGATCGGCGACGTGCAGGCAGACTGGGACCGTGCGCGCGGTGTTGGGTCTGACCATTGCCGGTCTGCTCGCTCTGATCGTCGCGGCGCTGACCGGCAGCACGCCCCTGGCTGTGGTGGTGGTGGCTTTGGCGGCCGCCGGCATCGTCCAGTTGGTGCGAGATTGGCGCCAGGAGCAGGTGGCCGCCCCCGGCGCTGATCGCGCAGCCCCTGCGGCGCCGCCGCCCGCCGAGTCCGCGCCCCCCTACCGGGCCGCGGCGATGCCCGCCGACGACTTCAACCCCGACATCTCCACCGACCCCGACGGTCCGTCCTCAGACGCCCGCGCCGACCAGACCTGAATCACCCCCCGGAGCGCACCAACTCCAGGGTGCCCAGATCCCGGATGGCGCGGCTGCCGCGCTCCAGCATGGCTACCACCATGTCGTCGCCGCGGTCTGTTGCGGCCGAGAAGGCAAACCCCAAGGTGGTGATCATCGGTATCTGCAGCATCCCGAAACGATAATCATGCCAGCAGGTTTCGTCATCGAAGTCAGCGACGCCGAACCCGTTCAGCGCTTCTCGATAGACCTGGAGCAGGGTCCGTTCGTGGCGGACGCGGACGGCGGGCTGCAAGCTGGTGCCGAGGAAGTAGGCCAGGTCCCGCGCCGGCAGCCCGACTGCCAGCGTCTGCCAGTCCACGACGGTCGCCCGCCCGCCCTGCGGGTCGAACAACACGTTGTCGGCCCGGTAGTCGCCGTGCAGGATGCTGAACCGATCGCCCGCGCCCAGCAGCCAGTCGGCAATCAGATCGGCGGACTGCAGGACCGTCGCGCAATCGGTCGCAGTGAGCCGCTCCCCCACCCGCTCGATGGTCGTCGCGGCCGCCATCCGGGTGATCTCGCCCAGCCCGTGGGCGGCGGCCTGGTCCGGCTTGGGCATGACGGTGCCCTCGAAAGACAGCCACGCCGGGTCACACCAGCGGGGGCCGTGCAGTCCGGCCAGCGCCGTGACCGCCGCTTGCGCCTCGGCAATCGTGCACCCGCGGATCTGGTCGCCCTGCTCGGCCGGCGCCATATCGGCCAGCAACAGGGCGAAGTCCGCGGGCTCGGCGTAGGCGCAGAAATAGCAGCGGGGCAGCGGTACGGCCACGGTGTCGGCGACACCGGTGTAGAAGGCGTGCTCCGACCGGTAGCTCAGGGCGACCCGGTCCCGCACGGCCGGGTCCTGGGCCGGCAATTTGATGACGAAGGAGTTCGGCAGGTCCGCACCGTCGGCCCGGTGCCACGAGCCGTACCGCACGTCGATCCGATAGGTGGCACCGGTCTGGCCGGTGCCGATCGGTTGGACCTCGACGGCCTCGACTGCGACCCGGTGTCCACTCCCGGCGAGTACCTCGGCCAGCCACTCCGCGGTCACTGCGTCGGGGCAATTCGGAATCCCGACGGTACCCATAGCGCCGATTAGACCATCCCGGCCCGGCACTGAGTCGCTTACGATGGCGGCCATGGCGGTTCGCCGATTCGTCGACCTGTCCGTACCGCTGCAGGCCGGCATCGCCTCCGACCCGCCGGGTCACCTCCCCGAGATCGACTACTACGACCACCGGCAGACCGCGGCCGAGGTGGTGTCGTTCTTCCCCGGGGCAACCGTTGCTGATCTGCCCGACGGCGAGGGCTGGGCCATCGAGCGGGTGCGGATCACCACCCACAACGGCACCCATCTGGATGCTCCATACCACTACGCCTCGACGATGGATCGCGGCCGGCGGGCCATCACGATCGACGAGGTGCCACTGGAGTGGTGCCTGCAGCCCGCGGTCAAACTCGACTTCCGCTCGTTCCCGGACGGTTACGTCGTGACCGCCGCCGACGTCGAAGACGAACTCGAACGCATCGGACATGCGCTGCGTCCCCTGGAGATCGTGCTGGTGAATACCAGTGCTGGAACGCATTACGGCCAGGCTGATTATGTCAGCAAGGGCTGCGGGATGGGTCGCGAGGCCACCCTGTACCTACTCGACCGCGGGGTGCGGCTGACCGGCACCGACGCCTGGAGTTGGGATGCGCCGTATTCCTTCACCGCTCAGCGTTACGCCGCCAGCCACGACGCCTCCATCATCTGGGAGGGTCACCGGGCGGGGCGGACAATCGGCTACTGCCACCTTGAGAAGTTGCACAATCTGGAGTCCCTGCCGGACCGCGGATTCGAGGTGGCGTGCTTTCCGGTGAAGGTGCACGCGGCCTCGGCGGGCTGGACCCGGGCGGTGGCGATCTTCACCGCCGATCCGGACTAGCGAACGCTACGGCCAGGGCCCGCCCGGGGGAGCGGGGCCGCCGCCCGGGACCGGCTGGTTCTGCAGGATTCCCAGGCAGGTTCCCATCGACTTGCCCGGAATGCACGGGATGCCGCTGACCGTCGGCAACGAACCCTGGGTGTAGCAGCGGCCGGTGTAGGGGTCGGTGAACATACCCGGCGGGCAGGCTGCGGCCGGCGGCGCCGCCCAGAGCGGGGTGGCCGCCAGGCCGGCGGCGCCCAGCGCCGCTAACAAGAATCGCCGCAACGTCATTCAGCCGGTGAACTTTCCGCTGCGGATCCGCTCGGCCTCCATCAGCGCCAATTCGTGGGCGCCAGGGACGACGACTTCGGGGTCGGGAACGAAGTCGACGTCGGCCGCGCGACCCTCGTACGGTGCGGCCTGCAAAATCACCCTCATCGCGTTGAGCCGGGCCAGGTGCTTGTTCTCCGACCGGATGATGGTCCACGGGGCGTCAGGCGTGCTGGTACGGCGAAGCATGCGGTACTTGGCCTCGGTGAAGTCGTCCCAGTGCTCCTGGGCCTGCACATCGATTTCGCTGAGCTTCCATTGCCGCAGCGGATCGTCGCGGCGGCGTTCGAACCGGCGGGCCTGCTCCTCCTTGGTGACGCTGAAGTACAGCTTCACCAAGATGGTCCCCTGGCGCACCAGATCCTTCTCGAAGCCGACCACCCCTTTGAGGAAGTTGCGGTACTCCTCCTCGGTGCAGAAACCGAACACCGGTTCCACCATCGCGCGGTTGTACCAGGAGCGGTCAAACAGCACGATCTCCCCGCCGGTGGGGAACTGGGCCACGTAGCGCTGGAAATACCACTGGCTGCGCTGCTCCTCGGTGGGCTTGCCCAAGGCGACGACCCGGTAGTGCTTCTCGTTCATGTACCGAGTGACCCGGCGGATGGTGCCGCCCTTGCCGGCGGCGTCGCGCCCCTCGAAGAGCACGATCATGCGCCGGTTCTGTTCCTCCAAATAGCGCTGCAACTTGAGCAGCTCCACCTGGAAGGGTTTAAGTTCTTCTTCCTCGAAGACGCGGCGAGGCGTTGGCATGCCCCTATCTTCGCCTAACGGCGGTCGTTCGACCCGGGCAACCTGGCGGGGCCTAGCGCTGACGGTCACCGTTGCGGTACCGAGAGAGCCGGGCCCAGATCCACGTCGAGGGGACATCGCAGCCCGTGGCCAGATAGTCCACGACGCCCGGGTAGTGGCAGACCTCGCGCACCTCCGACAGGCCGGCGGACCGGCCGACCAGCAACACCTGATCGTCGAGGGCCAAAGGGGTCTCCTCATCCGGCATGAAGATCGCCTCGCCGCCGCGGACGAGCACCAACGCCGCCAAGGGCAGGACCAGGTCGCGGTTATCGGGTTGGCGCATCAGGGTGCCCAGCGGCAGGGTCAGCCCGCGCCGCAGCCAGGCGGCGACCGCGGGTGCCTGCTGGTCGGAGATCGTGATCACATCCCGCTGGGGGGTGCGCTGGCCACAGCGCTGCTCGATGTGGTCCCGGGCCTGCGCCGCCCATTGTTCGTCGCGGGTCAGGACATGCTCGACGAAGCTCCAGAAAACCGGGGTCACAATCCGGGCCAGCACTTCACGAGCGATGACTTCCGTTGCGATATAGACCGATTCGATCCGCAGCGCGTCAAGCAATGCCTTCCGGGCGTCGGTCTGCTGGCGCACCACCAGGTAGACGTCGGGATTGGCGTGTCGTGCGTGTTCGGCCATCGCGATGTTGACGGTGTCGTTGTCGGTACCGGCGACGAAACCCACCGACCCGCTGAGATCGGTCACATCGGCGGCCGGGTGCACCAGTTCGACGGCCACTCCGATGGCGGTCAGATCGCTGAACAGCGCCTCGCCGAACTCACCGTCGGCGCAGACCACCCATCTTCGGGCGGCGAGGTCACGCCGCGCGGGCTGCAGCCGCTCCTGGTCGTTGTCCATCAGCCAGCGCAGCAGCTGATGGTTGACCGGACGGTGGATCGACAACGCAAGGTAGTCGCCGAACCGGTCTCCGGCATTGATGGCCGAGCCGGGGGCGAAGTGCTCCATGCGGGTCCGGGTTCGCTGTTCGGCGCAGCGGCCGATCACCGGCAGGTCCGGTCGGAGCAGCGAAGCGGTCATCACCACCGCGAGGTTGGTGTCGTCATCGTTCGTCAGCGCCAGCACCCCCTCGCAGTCCCGGTGTCCGAGCCCGGCCATACCCAGTACCGCCGGAGTGGCGCAGTCTCCCTGCACCGCGGGAACATCGGAACTCAATTGCTCGGAAACCACGGCCTGGACGCGGTCTTCACGGTTGTCGACCACGACGAATCGGCGGTAGTGCCCGTCCAACTCGGCGCCGACGATCCGCCCGGCATCCCCGTATCCGGCCACGATGACGAAGGGGTCGACCAGTCGCCGGACCTGGCGCCGGAACTGCTGGGCTGCCACCGCAGACTGGAACGCGGTGCCCTGCACCAGCGCGAAGAACACCGCGATGGTGTAGGCCCAACTGATCACAAGAAGGAAGATCGACATCGTCATCCACATCCGCTGCGGGTAGCTGAACGGATAGGGCGCCTCGGTGAAACCGACCGTGGTCAGCGTGATGGTCATCTGGTAGAAGGCGTCGAAGATGTTGAGCCGGTGCGGGTTTCCATCCGGATCGACACCCGGCATGAACATCATGCCGGCCGTGCAGAAGCTGAAGGTGGCGATCACGACGATGAGCGGTATCCGCATCCGCCGCATGATCAGGAAGATCACCTCGTTGGCCGGCACCGACGTCGGGATGTCGACCTGCGGTCGCGCCGACCGCCGGCGGGTCCAGTGGCGAAACGAACTCTGCAGCTTCAGCATTGACGATCGGGGCTGTCTGGGATCGACCGGCTACCGGCGCCGGTAGGTCGCCGTCTCGATGACAAGCAGCGTCACCGAGACCAGGTTGGCCAGCAGTGCGCCCCCCGACAGCGAGACCACGCTGGCCGTCGCGTGCCCGTTGAGTCCGTCCGGAGAGACCTGGGTGGCCCAGACCCACATTCCCGCCGCCGCCGCGAGTTGAAGCAACGCGACCAGGCTGGTGGCCAGATGGACTGCGCCCAGTTGGGTGCTGTCCCCGAATTTGAGGATCGTCGTGATCAGGGCCACTATCAGGGCGAGGAACAGCTCCCAGGAATTGTGGGCTTCGGGGTCGCTGATGGGGCCGACGAAAAATCCGAAGTTCAGGGTGGCCGCCAGCAGCACGAAAAATCCGAAAACGACCTTCTCGAGGTTCACCTCGGCAGCCTATCGGCCGACCCGCCGGGTCGTGTTCGCTCTGCGGCCATTACCGGTGCTCTGACCCAACGGCCTAACCGTGGCCGGTGCAGTCCAGCGATACGTCGATGGTC
>VERS01000741.1 GCA_018882545.1 Mycobacterium sp. | reverse complement strand
GTGGAGGTCAGCGTCAGATACCCGGTGTCGGCGGCCAGGGTGATCCAGCAGTCGCGGCCGACGGCGGGGGCGCGGTCCAGCGCGGCGAGGATCTCGGCGATCGACGGGGTGATGTCGGCGGGGTCGGGCCGGTTGCCGTGCTCGTCGATGACCTGGAAGCGGGAGTAGACGAAGTCGCCCTGCCCGGAGTCGAAGACCGCGCGGGTGACCTCCAGGCGGCGCGGGTGGGCGATGTCATCGGCGTCCTGGAACAGCACGATCGGCGAGCCGGCCCGGTGGGCCCATTCGATGCCGACGTTGCGGCAGTACCCCTGGCCGCGGTTGGGTTCGTTCTCGATGACGACGATGCGCGTCGGGTCCAACGCGCGCAGCGTCTCCAACTGGGCCCGGCGCTGCTCGGGCGGCTGCGGGGAACAGTCGTCGACGATCACCAGGCGCCAGTGCGGATCGGTCTGGGCCACGACGCTGCGCACCGAGGCCACGGCGTGGGGCACGGAGTCGGGCTGATCGCAGTAGATCGGCATGACGAAGGTGGCGGCGGGGTTCACGGGCGCTCCTGAGCTGAGGCGGTTGCCCCGTTCATCATCGGGTCTGACGGCCGGCCGTGGTGATCCGGCAGACTCTTAGGCTATGGCGGAGTTGTTGATCGCGGTCAACCCGGACGCCGACTCCACGCTGCCGTATCTGCTCCGGATACCGCAGCCCGGCGCCGATCTGGTGTTCCGCACCTCGGGGACCTGGCCGCGGGTCAAGGCGCTGTACTGCCACCCGGTCGGCCTGCACGAGTGGCCCGCGGAGGCCGAGATCGTCGAACGCGTGCCGCTGCGGTCCTGCCAGCGCCGCGGCGCCTCCATCGACGTGATCGCCGATCGCGCCCGGGAGAACCGCTCGCAGTTGGTGTTCACCGTGGCCCGGGGCCGCGACATGGTGTTCTGGCAGTCCCCGCGCACCCGCAAGCAGGCCCGCCCGCAGGTGCGCACCCCGTCCGCCCGCGCCCAGGGCATCGCGGCGCTACCGATCGTTGTCGACTCCCGGGAGCGATACGCCTACCGCTTCCCCACCCAGCAGGTCGCCCTGACCAAGCAGGCGCTGCCGTGCGGGGACTACGGCCTGGTTCTCGACGGGCAGCTGATCGCCGCCGTGGAGCGCAAGTCGCTGGCCGATCTGGTCACCAGCCTCAGCGGCGGCACGCTGCGTTTCCAGATCGCCGAGTTGGCCGCGCTACCCCGGGCGGCGGTGGTCGTCGAGGATCGCTACTCGAAGGTCTTCGCCCTGGACCGGATCCGGCCCGCCGTCGTCGCCGACGGACTGGCCGAACTGCAGATCCGCTGGCCCAACGTGGCGATCGTGTTCTGCGAGAACCGCACCCTCGCCGAGGAGTGGAGCTACCGCTTCCTGGCCGCCGCGCATCACTGGGCGCACACCGAAGAGGCCATGCC
>VERS01000148.1 GCA_018882545.1 Mycobacterium sp. | reverse complement strand
GGCAAATTCGTCATCTTCGACCGCACCTGGTATGGCCGGGTGCTGGTGGAGCGGCTTGAGGGTTTCGCCAAACCGGCCGACTGGCAGCGGGCCTACGACGAGATCAACGACTTCGAGGCGCAGATGGTCGAGCACGGCTACTTCGTGGCCAAATTCTGGATGCACGTCTCCCCCGAGGAGCAACTCGCCCGGTTCAAGGCCCGGGAAGACACCCCGTACAAAAAGCACAAGATCACCGAAGAGGACTACCGCAACCGCGACCGCTGGCACGAGTACGTCAAGGCCGTCGACCAGATGGTGCTGCGGACCACCTCCGACGGGGCGCGCTGGAACGTCATCCCGGCCAACGACAAGCGCTTCGCCCGGATCGCGGCTCTGAAGGCCATCAACAAGGGACTGGCGCGCACTCTGCAGCGAAAGTGACCGACCCAGCTGACGTCCTGTCGGCCGTTAACGCCGGCCAGCGTCCCGGGGATGCTTGGGCGGTGGTCTAACCGGGTAGACCGACTCCGGGGGATGGAGGAGTCGATATGAGTGAGACGCCCGAAGACGGATCGGTGGCCGCATACGGGGCGACTGATCGTCGGCTGAACCGAGCAGTGGCCTGGGTGGGCATCGTCGCCGGGGTGGTGTTCAGGCTTGGCGTTGGGCCGTGCCGCCGGCGGCATCCGGGGGTGGCACCGCGACCACCCGGCCGGCCAAATGGCCCCGGGAGGGTGCCCGATGATGGACCGCGTCAACAGTCCCGACGACAGGGAACCAGGCATGATGGCGCCGCAATCGGCACCCGCACCGGTGCCGGCGACGACAGCTCCGACTGGGCGGTAGACCGCGCCCAGCCGGGTATTCCTCAGCCGGATATTCTCAGCCGGATTCCTCAGCCGGAGTAGCCGCCGCCGGTGGTGGTGATGTGGACATGGTCGAAGTGGCCGTATCCCGATCCGCTTGGCCCCGCGGGGGTGTAGTAGGTGCCGCGCCAGATCACATCCTGCAAACCGAACCGCCCGGCGTTGCGCATCGCGTAGGCCAGGATGGCATCACCCAGAGCGATGCCCTGGGCGCTGCTGGGGTTGGGGATGATCACGTCGATGGCCAGACCGTTCGGATGCCACGGCTTGGCGTCCGGGCGCACCCCGATCATCGAGGTGATCTGTGGGAAGTCAGCGCTGATGCTGCGGGCCACCAACAGTGTCTTGACCTGCAGGCCTCGCTCGTTGGCGTCGCTGGGAGGCAGCATCGCCGGGTTGTCCACCGCCGCGGGCGGCACCGCTGACGGCGTATCCGGTGGCAAGATTCCGGGCGGATCCGCGGGCAGGTCTGCCGGCACCGGCCCGCCCGCGACTCCGGCCGGGGCCGCCGACAGGTGGCTGACCGGACCACTGGGCTGTTCGGCAACCCCCGGATCGGCAGCGACGCCGGCGGCGGTCGCCACCGCGGCGATCAACGCGGCGAATAGTCCCGAAAATTGTTTACGCACATCACGCGAATTCTTCGAAAGCATCACGAAACAATAACGGAGAGAAATCCGCGGACCGCACCTGGCGGCGCCGAAACAGCCGTCGAATAGCTCACACTTGGCCCGGAAATTGGCCCGGAAACCCGGCTGAACTGCGCCTACCGTGTAGCGGCCAGGGAATCCCCGAGGATTCGCCGCCGGTGCGGATCGTAGAACGGTTGTGTCTGCAGCCTGGCGGGCAGGTCACCGTTCGGGGTGTGGACGGTGAACCGCGTATCCCGCAGCCAGTCCGTGGTCACACCGGATTCACAGGCCACCTGAGCCAGACCCACCGGACCGCCCAGGGTGTGCCCGTAGGCGGCAGCCCGCAGATATCCGACCCACTTCCCACCGACCAGAACCGGCTCGTTGCCGAACAGATCGGCGCCGGGGTCGTCGACGAAGAGACCGACCACCCGGTGGCGCGGCGGGCCCATCGCAGTGAACCCCAGCAGTGCCTCCCGGCCGATGAATCCCTCCGGCTTGTCCCAGGCGACGGTGAATCCCAGACCCGCCTCAATGGGGTTGTCGGTGTTGTCGATGTCCACGCCGATGTCGCGGTACCCCTTCTCCAGGCGCAGGCTCGACATCGCGGCCAGCCCGACCGGCCGCAGGCCCAGATCCGCACCGGCGGCCATCAGGTCGTCGAAGGCACCGGCGGCGTATTCGGCGGGGATGTGCATCTCCCAGCCGAGTTCCCCCAGATAGGTCACCCGGATCGCCAGCACGGGGGCGTAGCCGACGTGGATGTGTTGGGCCGACAGGTAGGGGAATGCTTCGTTGGACAAGTCCGCGTCGGTCAGCCGGCTCAGCAGGGTGCGCGACTTCGGACCTTGCACCGACAGCAGGGTGGTTCCGGAAGTGATGTCGGTGACGACGACGGTCTCACCGACTCGAGCGGCGCGGCGAACCATCGGCTCGACCCGACGGTGGATGAGATCGCTGGTGACAACCAGGAATTTCTCATCCGCCAGCCGGGTGATGGTCAGATCAGCGGCGATACCGCCGTTGGGATAGAGCCACTGGGTGTACACCAGCCGGCCGAGCTCACGGTCGATGACGCTGACCGACAGCCGGTCAAGGACGCGCGCGGCATCCGGCCCCTGCACCAGGAACTTGGCCATCAGACTCATGTCCAGCACGCCGACGTCCTCGCGCACCGCCCGGTGTTCGCCGGCCACCAGGTCGAAGGAGGCCTGTCTGGAGTAGTCCAGGGTGGTCGCCGGATGGCTCCCGTCGGTGTCGTACCACTCGGCGTACTCCCACCCCACCGAGGCGTTGAAATGACCACCCGCGGCCACCAGCCTGTCGTGCAGCACCGAACGACGCACCCCGCGCGCTGAGCCCGGCTTCCAGGTCGGCCAGACCGCATCGCCGAACAGGACGCCGAGTTGTTCGACGGTCCGCTCGGAGCGGAACCGCCGGGAGGCCTCGTGACCAGCGGCCCGGTCGATGGCGTATCCGGTGACATCCACCGGCGGTACGCCCTCGACGATCCAGTGCGCCAGCACCGTACCGACCCCGCCTCCGCTCAGAATGCCCAGCGAGTTCATTCCGGCGGCCACGTAGTAACCGTCGAGTTCCGGCGCAGGGCCCAGCATCGGCCGGACGTCGGGGGTGAAGGACTCTGGGCCGCAGAAGAACAGCCGCACCCCGACCTCCGACAGCGACGGGATGCGCTCCAGCGCCCGACCCAGGTAGGGGCCGACGCGATCCCAGTCCGGCGGCAGGGTGCCGAAGGCGAATCCCTCCGGAACCCCGTCCAGCGACCAGGGGGCGCCGACCGGTTCGAACAGACCGACCAGCATTCCGTCGCCCTCCGGCCGGTAGTAGCCATAGCGGTCCGGATCCTCGATCACCGCCAGATCGTGGTCCATCCCCGGGACGGTGTCGGTGATCAGGTAGTAGTGCTCGGCGGCCTGCAGCGGAATGGTCACGCCGTTGCGGGCACCGAGTTGGCGCGCCCACATCCCGGCCGCGTTGACGACGACCTCCGTCTCGATCCGTCCGCGATCGGTCAGCACGCCAGTGACCCGGCCGCGCCCGGTCTCGACGCCCCGGACGGTGACACCCTCTATCACTGCGGCGCCGAGCAGCTTGGCTCCCTTGGCCATTGAGGTGGCCACCCCCACCGGGTCGGCGCGTCCCTCGTCGGGCACATAGAAGCCGGCCAGCACATCGGAGGTCTCCAGCAGCGGCCACATGTCCTGCAACTCGCGCGCGCTGATCTCGTGCTCGGTGACACCGAACCCATGCATCCATGCCGACGAGCGGCGCAGCGCCTCGAGTCGTCGAGGGTTGGTGGCCAGACTGATGTGGCCCACCGGATTGAATCCGGTTGAGTGGCCGGTCTCCTGCTCCAACCGCGCGTAGAGGTCGCGGGAATAGCGACTCAGGAACAGCGCCGTCTCGTCGGTCATGCCCGCCGAGGTGATGAGCCCGGCCGCATGCCAGGTGGTACCGGCGGTGAGCTCGTGTTGTTCGAGCAGCACCACGTCGGTCCACCCGAGGTGGGCCAGGTGATAGGCGATGCTGCACCCGGTGACACCGCCGCCGACGATGACGGCTCGGGCCCGATCAGGCAGGTCCTTCATGGCGTGTCCTTCATGACGCCGGCCCGCGGCAAACCCGGAAACCCGCAGCCAGCTCGGCAAAGTGATGTCTGACCATTCAGTCAGCGTGACACAATTTCGGGCATGAGCGAACCGGAACGCTACGACGCCGTCGTGATCGGGGCGGGCTTTGCCGGCCTCGTCGCAGCCCGCGACCTGATCGAGGCGGGTCATTCGGTGACCGTGCTGGAGGCCCGGAACCGGGCCGGCGGACGCACCTACTCCACCACCTTCCCGGGCACCGACGTCGTGGTTGATCTCGGTGCGGAGTGGTTCGACCCCCGGCGCCACCACTTCGTGGCCGCGGAGGTGGATCGCTACCGCGCGCGCTTCGTCGAGGCCGACAAAGAGGGCGCCAGCCGATGGTTTCTGGACGGCCGGCACGCCGACGGGGCGGAACCCGAGGTCCTCATTGACATGGCCGAACTCGACAAGGTGCTCGACCGGATCAAGGCCGACATCGCCCCGGTGGTCTTCGCCAACGGGTTCGATCAGGTCAACACGGCGCAACTGGATATTCCTTTCAGCGACTACCTGGCGGGACTGCACGCCCCGCCGGCGATCGCCGACCTGCTGCGCGCCCAGTCCTACACGCTCACCGGCGCGCTGCCCACGGAGTTCTCGGCCCTGGTCTACCTGCGGGAGATCGCCGGCTTCGACAACGATCCGGCGTATTCCTTCTTCGCCTCACTGGCCCGCATCGACATCGGCAGCGGCGGGCTGGCCGAGCGGGTCGCCGGCGACATCGCCGCCCATATCCGCCTCGGCGAACCGGTTGGGGCGGTCAGCGATTCGCTGCACGGGGTGGTCGTCACCACCACCGCCGGTAACCGGTACGAAGCTCGCCGCTGTGTGCTGGCTGCCCCGCTGAACACCCTCGGTGACATCGCCTTCACCCCGGCCCTGCCGGCCGCGTTGGCCCGGTTGGCGGAACAGCGGCACACCGGGCGCTGCGTCAAGGTCTGGTCCCGGCTCAGTGGATTGCGTCACGTCTTCGCCATGGGGTGGCCCGGAGTCGTCGAGTGCACCTTGAAGGACACCGTCGGTGCCGGCGACGCGGCGCAGGCGATTTTCGCCTCCTTCGGGCTGGAACCCGATCTTGCCGTCGATCGGCCGGACCTGTTGCAGGCCGGTTTGGACGAGCTCAAGCTGGACGCGACGGTGGAGGAGGTCTACGGCCACGACTGGATCCGCGACCCGTTCTCCAAAGGCACCTGGCTCGCGTTGCGGCCAGGGCAGGCGGCTGATCACGCGGCGGTGCAGACTCAGTGGGGCTCAATCCATCTGGCCGGGGCGGACTTCGCCGGCATTTGGTCTGGCTGGGTTGACGGTGCAATCGAGTCGGGCCGGACGACTGCGGCGCAGGTCCATGCCGCATTGGTTACCGATTCGCCGACGGTCTGAGTACGCTCCTGCTCAACCTGGCTCGAGCACCGCCCGCGGGCCGCGCAGCATCAACTGCCTGCCAATGATGATCCGCTGGATCTCGCTGGCGCCTTCCCAGATCCGTTCCACCCTCAGTTCGCGGAACATCCGCTCGGCCACATTTTCCCGCATGTAGCCGCGGCCGCCGAAGATCTGGACCGCACGGTCGGCGACCCGACCGGCCATCTCCGAGCAGTACAGCTTGGCCATCGAGGCCTGCCCGTGCAACGCCTTGCGGTCTAACCCGGCGTCGATACCGCGGGCCACTTCGTAGAGCAGACTGCGGGCGGCGAACAGTTCGGTCGCGCTGTCGGCGAGCATCCCCGCGACCAGCTGGTGTTCACCCAACGGCTTACCGTCGACGATCCGCTGCTGGGCGAAGGAGGTCATCTCGTCGACCAGCCGCTGCGCGGCGCCCACGCAGCGCGAGGCGACCATGATCCGCTCGAACCGGAACCAGTCCTGGGTGAACGTCATCCCCTGGCCCTCGGCGCCGACCAGATGGGATGCCGGAACCCGCACATCGGTGAAGGAGACGATCGGGTGCTGGTCGGGGATGTGGTGTGAGT
>VERS01000740.1 GCA_018882545.1 Mycobacterium sp. | reverse complement strand
AGATGTGTATAGGGGACAGGCCTCCAACAGCCTGCTGGAGGGGCTGGTGGTCGGCGGCCGGGCCGGCCGGGTCGCCGCCGAGCACGCCCGCACGGCGGGAACCCCGGCGGCCAAAGTCGATGAACTGCAGCATCAGGCGCTGGACCGGACCGTCCTGCAGCAGGAGATGACCCGCTCGGCGTCGGTGGTGCGCGACGGTGCGGGCCTGCGTGAGCTGGCCGCGGCCCTGGGGGACGCCCCGGCCCGGCGAATCCGCGACCGCGCCGATTTCGAGGACGTCGCACTGACCGCGGCCGCCCGTGCGGTCGCCGCCGCCGCTCTGGCCCGCACCGAGAGCCGGGGCTGTCATCACCGCGGCGACTACCCCGAGACCGACCCGGCCCAGGCGGTGAGCCGCACCCTCCGCGACACCGCCGCGGTCGCCACGCTGCCGTGACGCTGACCGCGACCGAGCGGATCGAGGCGCTCACCGTGATCCGGCGCGGCCTTGAGGAGGATCTTCGCTACGGCCCGGATATCACCACCGCGGCGACCGTGCCTGCGGACGCCACCGCCGAGGCGGCCGTGGTGGCCCGCGAAGACGGCGTGGCCGCCGGAGTTGATGTGGCGGTCATGGTCCTCGACGAGGTGCTCGGCGCTGATGCCTACCGGGTACTGGACCGGGTGGCCGATGGCACCCGCATCGGGAAAGGTCAGCCGCTGCTGACCCTGGAGGCCAACACCGGCGGCCTGCTCACCGCCGAGCGGACGCTGCTCAACCTGATCTGCCACCTTTCCGGGATCGCCACGGCCACCGCGGCCTGGGTCGATGCGGTTGAAGGCACCGGCGCGCGCATCCGCGACACCCGCAAGACCCTGCCCGGCCTGCGGGCGCTGCAGAAGTATGCGGTGCGGGTCGGGGGCGGGGTCAACCACCGGATGGGTCTGGGGGACGCCGCCCTCATCAAGGACAACCACGTCGCCGCCGCCGGGTCGGTGGTGGCGGCGCTGCGCGCGGTCCGCGCGGCCGCCCCGGATCTGCCGTGTGAAGTGGAGGTCGACACCCTCGAGCAACTCGACGAAGTGCTCGGTGAGGACGTGGAACTGATCCTGCTGGACAACTTCCCGGTATGGCAGACCCAGATCGCCGTCCAGCGGCGCGATGCCCGGGCACCGGAGGTGCTGCTGGAGTCCTCCGGTGGGCTGTCGCTGGACACCGCCGCGGACTACGCCGGCACCGGCGTGGATTACCTGGCCGTCGGGGCGCTCACGCACTCGGTGCGGGTGCTCGACATCGGACTGGACCTGTGACCGCGCCGGCCGACGGTTGGCACTGTCATCGGATGTCACGGTCATCGTGTGCCATTTGACCCTCCCGCGGGGTAAAACGCCTGCTTAGCATGCGTGCAGGGAGGGCACGGCATGACATCGTGGGTCCGGCGG
>VERS01000147.1 GCA_018882545.1 Mycobacterium sp. | reverse complement strand
AGTACCTGGAACGCAACGAAGCCCCGGCGGGTGTGCTGATGGCGTCCTCGCCGCCGCAGGGATATCTGCGCTCCGGGCTGCGGTGGCTGCGCAGGCACCCCTGGCACTTCGCGAAGTTGAGCATCACCGGCCAGTCGCTGCCCTACATCAACACTCCGGAACTGGCCCGGGAACGGTTCTTCTCGCCCGACACCCCCGATGAACTGGTCGCACGCTATGCCGCCCGGTTGCAGGAGGAGAGTTCGCGCACCGGCCGCGATGGCCTCGTTCAACTACCCAGGCCCAGCCGTGTGCGAGCCCCGATGCTCGTGCTGGGCGCAACAGCCGACGGCTCGGTCACCGCCGACGAGGTTCGGGCGACCGCCCGCGCCTACGGCACCGAAGCTGAGTTCTTCCCCGGTATGGGACACAACATGATGCTCGAGCCCGGCTGGGCGGCGGTGGCCCAGCGAATCGACGACTGGCTGGGCGAACACGGCCTGTGACCGGTTTGCCGCCGCGTGGGGCTGTTGGATATCATGGCCTGATCGCCCCCCGAACCTGAGAAACCCTGAGAGGGTCATGATGCCTGCTGCCGTCCGTTCGCACATCGTCGCCGGAGCGGCATTGATGGGCGCTGGTGTCATCACCGCAGCGCAGCTGGTACCGCCGCTCAACAACGACGAGACCCGTGTCGTGCAGGCCGCCGTCAGCCTGACCGCCGGGGTGGCACCGCCGTGCACCGGATACCTCACCGAGGGGTGCGACATCTGGGCGACGCCGAACTACAGCCCGGTCGCCCTGGACACCTCGGGTTCCGCGGCGAACGTCCCGGCCAACCTCGTCAACGCCGTCATCAGCATCCCGCGGGCCATCGTGGACGCGATCAACGATCTGTCCTACGCGCTGGAAGTGACCGGGAACTGGTGGGTGTACACGCCGGTGAACGTCCTGGGCTTCGACCCCGCCGACCCGCCGAAGATCACCGCGCTCGCCAACCTGGTGATTCCGTTCAAACCGGTGTCCAACGCCGTCGGCGAGCACCTCGCCTGGTGGGCCCGGGCCAACCTGCCCATGAACGCCGGTTGCACCGGGTCGGTAGGGCCGGCTTGCGCGGACCCCAACGCGATCCTCGGCGACATGTTCCTGGCGCCGATCTGGACGCTCGCCTCCGGTTATCGGTTCCCCGAGCTGTTCAACCCGGTCAGCGACGTCGAGGCCTACTGGGGCGAGGAGGTTCCCGACTCGGTCGGCGAAAAGGTGCCCTGGTCCGGGGCCGCGGTGAAGCTCGACCTGTTCGATCCCCTCAAAGCGGTGGTGAACTATCTGCTCGCCGACCCGGCAGTGAACACGCCGAAACCAGTCACCGTTCCGGAGATCAGCGCCACGTTGGATCGCCTCGGCAAAGCGCTCGTGCTGGCGTTCAATCCGATCGTGCCCCGCAGTTTCCTGCTCAAGGGCTGGCCGTATACCGTGCTGACCCCGTTGTTCCTGCCCCTCGTCCCGACGCTCTGCCCGACCTGCGACCCGGAGAACCCGGGCGGACCGCCGATCACGGAGCCGGTCCCGCCGGCTGCCAGCGCCGCGACCCCCGCCGGCGCCGAGGTGGCAACACCGCAGCCCGCGCTCTCGGAGAGCCGTTCGTCTGCTGCGGTCGCGGTCTCGGCCTCAGCGGTCGACCGTGGTGACGCCGGCGCACCGCTCGGGGTCGACGCCGATCGCCCGGTCACCGACGAACCGGCCGCCGCAGATCCGGTGGGCGAGCTCGTGCCGGACTCTGGTCCAGCGGCCGAGAGGGCAAGCGACGCTCGCCCGAGTGTCAAACAGCGCAGGGGCGCCAACGGCTCGGGGGAGAACGCGCGTGGCACCGCAGCCCGGGCCGCCGCCTCCGCCCAATCCGGCGAACGGGCCGGTGAATAGCACTCCGGAAGGAGCCCCCGGTGAGTACCGAGCCACTTGATGCGGTGATCGTCGGCGCCGGATTCGGGGGAATGGGCGCCGCCATCCAGCTGAACCAGCTCGGCTACCACGACCTGGCAATCATCGACCGCGAGGACGACCTCGGCGGTACGTGGCATGTCAACCACTACCCCGGGCTGACCGTCGACGTCCCGTCCACGACGTATTCCTACTGGTTCGAACCGAACCCGTACTGGTCGCGGCTCTACGCCCCCGGCGTGGAACTGAAGCGGTACGCCGAGCACGTCGCCGACAAGTACGACCTGCGCCGCTACATGCGTTTCAACACCACCGTCGACGGGGCGCGATGGGATGAGGACGACAAGGTCTGGGTTGTCAGCCTGGCCGGCGGTGAGACGCTGCGCGCCCGATTCCTCATCGCGGCCACCGGGTACCTCTGCCAGCCCCGAATGCCCGACATCCCGGGAATCGAGACCTTCGAAGGCAAAGTGCTGCACGCCGCGAGGTGGGAGGACGACTACTCGGCCCGGGGGCGGCGGGTGGCCGTGATCGGCACCGGATCCACCGGTGTGCAACTCATTCCGGAGCTGGCGAAACAAACCGCGGACCTGACCGTCTACCAGCGGACCCCGATCTGGGTGATGCCCAAATTGGACTTCGGATTCGCCCCGGCCGTCCAGCGGACCTTCGCCCGGGTCCCGCGTTCGCAGCAATTGCTGCGCCGCTCCACCGACAATTTCACCGATCTGCTGGTCCTCATCGCGATGTGGAAGTACCGCTACTTCAAGCCGGTCAACCGGGTGGTGTCGGCGATTGCCGGCCTGCACCGGTTCGTCTCGGTTCGGGACAAGAAACTGCGGCGCGCGCTCAAGCCGAACTACTCCTACGGCTGCAAGCGTCCCACCCTGTCCAATACTTACTACCGGGTGTTCAACCGGCCCAATGTTCATCTTGAGACGGCCGGCATCGACCGGATCGAGTCCGACGGCGTGGTGGGCCGCGACGGCACCAAACACACGATCGACACCCTGGTGCTGGCCACCGGCTTTGACGTGTGGAACGCGAACCTGCCGGCTATCGAGGTGATCGGCCGCGAGGGCCGTGATCTGGGAAAGTGGTGGCGGGAGAACAAATTCCAAGCCTACGAGGGACTTTCGGTGCCGGCGTTCCCGAATTTCTTGTCGCTGTCGAGCCCCTACGCCTGGGTCGGCATGTCGTGGTTCGACACTGTGGAGTGCCAGATGCGGCACATGAAGCGGCTCTTCACCGAGTTGCAGCGCCGTGGCGCAAGCACTTTCGAGGTCACTGAGGAGGCCAACGCGCGTTTCCTGGACCGGATGACCGGGCTGCTCCAGGATTCGGTCTTTGTGCTGGGCAGTTGCGCCGGTTCGCGGTCCTACTGGTTCAACGAGTCGGGGGAGGCGCCACTGTTCCGGCCGACCTCGATCCGCAGCGCGGTGCGCGAGCAGGACCGGTTCCCGTTGGCGGACTACGCGATCGCCTGAGTTATCAACTAAGTTAGGGTGGAATCATGACTGATTTCGAGGACCGCAGTGCAGCTGTGACCGAGACGGATATCGAGGTCGATCGCGACGTCGTCATCGTCGACAGCGCAAAGAAAGTCCGGCAGGAGCGCAACCCGTGGGCGGTGCTGCCGATTCTGCTCGGGGTGCTGTTCCTGCTGCTGAACCTGCTGGTCTTCCGGCAGGTTCCGGCGGCGTTCACTACGATGAACAAAGAAGGCGCTATCGCGCTGATGATGCTTCTGTCAAGTCTCGTCGTCTGCGTGGTGCTCATCGTCTACGGGTTGGTAGTGCGACGGACCGGCGATGCGGTGCCGGGTGAGAGCCGCTCTCGGTTCTGGCTCTCGGTGGGAGTGCCGCTGCTGCTGGGGCTGTTGGCTCCGCTGCTCACCGTGTGGGGCTTGAGCAACTACCTGAAGGCGGACCGTGTCTACCTTGAGACCTCCGGTAAGCCCTGCATCGAGGTGTATGAGAAGGCAGCCAATATCGCCAAGGACAACCCGCGGTTCCGGATGCCGGCCGCTGACCGCGACGAGGCCCGTTGCAACATCAACGCTACCCTGGGCCGTTGAGTTCGGCGCGTACCTCCACCACCGTCTCGTCGTCGCACAGGCCTGCCCGGTGGGCCACCTCGGCGGCATGGAGCGCGTCGGGCACGAGGTACAGCGGGATGCCCTCTGCGCGCAGTTCCGCTGAGCGGGAACGCAGTTCGGCGTTGCGCTCATCGTCGCCGACCTGGCGGATGAGGATCAGCTCAGCTCGGCCCGGGAACTCCCTTGCCATCTCCTCGTAGGTGAGGGCATCACGCTGCCCGCTGTCGCCGATCAGCACGAACGACATGCCGGGGTAAGCCTGGAGGAGGCGACGGATGCTTGTTCGCTTGTGTTCGGCGCCGCTGCGGCGCAGATACCGCTCGGTGGGGCCCCAGTCGGTGAGGAACATCGGCCCCACCGGGAACCCGCGAATCTGGACGAACTCCTGCAGCGTCGGATAGAAAGCCCAGCTGCCGGTCGAGACATAGAAAAACGTGGGTATCGGCCGGCGGTTGCCGCTGCGGGACGGCACGCCGCGGGCCAGGCCGCGGTAAAGCGACGACATCCCCGGAATGGCGGCGCGCTCGCTGGCCTCCCGCAGTACGGTGCGGGCCACCATCGCGACGCCCTCGGTCAGGCCGGTCAGCAGGATCGTGTCGTCGATGTCGGAGATCACCAGGAAGGGGGCCTTGAGTGATGGTTTGACCACCCTGCCGGTACCGGCGGCGGCTTGGCCGTCCTCGAGGGGAGTTGTCAGTACCGCGTGGGCCGCGTGCCAGCCTGCCCGCAAACCCGGTACCGCCAGCGCGAAGTTTGCGAATCCGTGGCTGTCGGTGACCTCCGTGGTGCTGTGCTTGCCGATCCGCAACTCGACCTCGGCGCCGACGATCGCCAGCGCGGCGTGCCGTTGCAGATTGGACTGGGCCACCTCCCAGTAGGGAATGCGGCTATCGCCGGGCAGTTCAGGGGCTTCCATCACCCGAACCCTGACCTTGGCCACATTGTCGGCGACGAAACCTCGGTACACCACGACGTGCACACCCCGGAAAGCACCGGTCTTCATCTTTTTCTCGCGGCGGCGCCGGGTGAGGCCGCTCTCCAAGCCTGCGACGAAGGCGGCGGTCTCAGGGCTGCGCAGCTTGGAATTCATCTCCGACGCGATCCGGCGGGGCAGGCTTGGCACGCTCTCAGCATCCCAAATTACGGCGCTGCTGGCCCAGGTTATCTACGAGCATTAACGACTCGGCTGGTGTGCGGTCTAGGTGCGTGCGGCCGGAAAGAGGTGATGCAGGTACCGGGTTAGGGAGTGATCGTGGTGAACGCATCGATCGCGGTCCCCGCCTCAGCCAGGTCCGCGACTGAGTCGTCGCGACCGTTGACGTTGATCTGCAGCATGTACAGCCCGTCCTTGGCCGGTATCACCGCCGTCTTTTGCGCGATCAGTCGTCCGATCCCGTCGCGCACGTAGCTCCCGCCGAATCGGACTGAGTCGAACCCCGCGAGCTTCTCCTGCACCGGTTCCTCGGCACCGCCGAACTCCGCGTTGAACTTGGGCAGGTTGCGGATCTCGTTGGGGGCCAGTTTGAGGATTTCCGCCGAATCGGCATTGCTGGGCAGCTTTGAGTAGGTGACGACGATTGTCGGCGGGTCCTCGGCGAACTCCGGATTGGTGTCGACCTGCGCCCCGTAGGCGTAGGGGGGTGTCGCTGCGCCGGCGTCCCGCCAGTTCGGCAGGATCGGGAGTTTGACCACCGGGGCATTCGGGTCGCCCGGCTTCACCTGGGTCGGCGTGATGTCGTTTTGCTTCAGGTAATCAGCGATCGTGGGCAGAGCGCCGGCAGTCCCGGTGGCCGACGTCTTTGGCTTTTCGGCGGCCTGGGACTGCCCTTCGGTACCGCTTGAGTCCGTGGCGGTCCGTGAACACCCGACCGCGCCGCCGATAGCGAGTGCCGCGCAGACCGCGGCGACCGACAACCACCGTTGGCCAGCTGACATGTTGAGCGCTCCTCGAGGTCGTCGCGGCCCGAGACGCCGCTGTTTGGCAATTATGCCCGACGGGGCCCTGCCATCCTTACCGGGCTAATTGCCGCGATCGCCCGGTGTGAAACTCATCGGGGGCCGGGTGATGTTGGTCCGCGGTCCACCGGTGTCGCTGCGGTCGATCGGCGGTTCGATCGGCGGTTCGGGAG
>VERS01000739.1 GCA_018882545.1 Mycobacterium sp. | reverse complement strand
AGCGGGGACCGTGCCGCCGATAGCCAGCAGGGCGCTCGCGCCAAGGCTCACCGCCGCGGCCCCGATCTGCGCGACGCGGGACGTGATGCGCATCCCGGTACCCCCTAGTGGAGTGGGATCGTGGTCTGTTTCATCATCTCGCCGCGCCGTCGCCGAGAGGGCGGATCGCCCGAATTCCAGCGTCCGCTTCGGCCCGGCGCTACACCAGTAGCGGATCCAGACCGGTCTGCATCAGCACCACGTTGTAGTTGCCCCACAGCGACATGTTCCAGTACAGGTTGCTGACGTCGGGCTCGCCGTTGGCGTCGGTGAGCCGGCCGGTGCCCGACAGCGGGTGGATCATCGGCGCGTAGAGCCCCGGGTACTGCACCGAGGTGGCGATGGTGATCGGATCCGACCAGGGACCCTCGGGGGTGTCCGCGGTGCGCAGGATCACGTTGTTGGCACCGTTGCCGTACAGCACCACGTACTTGCCCAGGTAGTCGTTGTACTGAACGCTCATCTCGCTGACGTTGCCGCCGGTCTTGGCGCCGGTGAACCCTGCCAGTGCACCGCCGAGGACCTTGGGATCGTTGGCGATGTCGATGGCCCAGCCGAAAAGCCCGGTGGACCTGGTCGAGTCACCGATGACCGGCGCCGCCTGGGCCTGGTCGCTCACCCAGGAGCTGCCGTTCCAGTACTGGTACTGCTTGAGATCGGTGACGGCGCTGTCGGGCACCCGGGACAGGTAGGCCGAGCCGGCGCGGCCGGCCGGGGTGCCGAAGGCGTAGACGTAGCGGGCTGCGCCGGCGGCCACCTTGCTCTCCGGGGAAAGTACGTAGGCCATCTGCTGGAAGTTCTGATCGCCCGGCTGGTACCACGTCGATGACCGGAAGTAGCCCGCCGGGCGGACCGTCGGCTTTTGCAGCACCCACCGGTCGGTGGCCGGGTCGTACTGCGAGATCGCCGAGTAGTTGGTGGTCCACCGGCCGGGGCTGTCCCACGATTTCACCGACATGTAGTTGACGTAGTTGTTGGCGTTCGCGTACAGCGCCGAGGTGGGAATGTTGGTCACCTCGGAACCGATGACGAAGACCTGATTGCGCGCCGCCGGGATGAACTGGAACGCCGGGCCGGTGTTGATCAGGCTCATGCCGTCGACCAGGTTGGTGTCATCGCTGAGCAGCAGCACATTGGAGCGCCAGTCGCCGGTCATATTCGGTCCGGAGAAGGTGTCACCGAAAGCCAGTTGGATCTTGTCGTTCGCCCCGTTGAACCACATGATGCCCAGGTCGGTGCCATAGACGTTGGCCCACCGGGTGTTGTTGGTCTGCGGCCAGGTAGCTCCCGGAAAGGCGGTGTTGCGTTGCCCGGTCAGCCAGCCGATCGGTGTGGAGGGCAGCGCGGTGGGGGTTGTCACCAGAGCGGTCGCGACGGTGGCGCTGGGCAGCGCACTGCGCGCCGATCCCATCCGCACTC
>VERS01000738.1 GCA_018882545.1 Mycobacterium sp. | reverse complement strand
GGGGAGGTGGTGGCGGTGGAGGACTCCGCCGCGCTGGCCGAGGGGTTGATCGCCGTGCTCGGTGACGCCGCACTGCGGGACCGACACGTCAAGGCGGCCAACCTGGCTGTGCAGCGCTACGACTGGTCGGTGGTGGCCGACGAGATCATGCGGGTCTATGAAACCGTGGCCAGTCCCGGGATCAAGGTCACCGTTGCCGGCGCGACCACCCGAAGCCCCGGCTGATGGCGTCGGGGCTGTACTGGTCGCTGACCGCGGTGCTGATTGCCGTGCTGGTCTGCATCGGCCTCTGGGCGTATCAGACCGCCAACCGGCTGGACCGGTTGCACGTGCGCTACGACCTGTCCTGGCAGGCCCTCGACGCGGCGCTGGCCCGCCGCGCGGTGGTGGCCCGAGCCATCGCCGCCGACACCGGTGCCAGCGGGTTGGCCCGGCTGGCCGACACCGCCGAACGTGCGCCCCGTCCGGCCCGGGAGGCCTCCGAGAACGAACTGTCCACCGCGCTGAGCCGGGTCGACCTCGACGCGGTGCGCCCGGCCCTGGCCGCCGAACTCACCGAGGCGGAGTCCCGGGTGCTGCTGGCCCGGCGCTTCCACAACGACGCCGTACGCGACACCCTGGCCTTGCGGGAGCGTCGCCCGGTCCGCTGGCTGCGGTTGGGCGGACACGCCTCGCTGCCGACGTATTTCGAGATCGCCGAGCCCGCCCAGCGATGAGCGTGCGAAGTGCGCGAGGAGGCCGGCGGTGACCCCGCGGCCCGATCCGCGCACCTCCGCCCGGGTGGTCCTGCTCGACCACCACGGAGCGATCCTGCTGCTGTGCGGATCCGACCCCGCGGTCAGCGACGACGCCGCGCCGCGGTGGTGGTTCACCGTCGGCGGCCAGGCCCGGCCCGGTGAACCGCTGGGCGCCACCGCCGTCCGGGAGTTGGCCGAGGAGACCGGGCTTCGGGCCGAGCCGGACCTTCTCCTCGGCCCGGTCTGGCGCCGGGAGTCGCTGATCCGTTTCAACGGGGCCACGATGGCCAGTCAAGAGTTCTACTTCGTCCACCGCACCGGCCGTTTCGAGCCCTCGCCGGCCGGGCGGACCGCCCTGGAGCGCCGCTACATCCACGGCCACCGGTGGTGCGACGCCGCGGCGATCGACGAGTTGGTGGCCGCCGGCCAGCAGGTGTACCCGCTGCAACTCGGCGAACTGCTCGCCGAAGCCAACCGGCTGGCCGACGGGGCGGCGGCCGGTCACATCCCGCGCCTCATCGTCTGAACCGCGGCACTCTAGACTGGGGAGGACCGCGAAAAAGGAGCCCACCGTGGATAACGCAGCAGCACAGACCGGGACCGCACGGGTTAAGCGGGGGATGGCCGAGATGCTCAAGGGCGGGGTGATCATGGATGTGGTCACCCCTGAGCAGGCGCGGATCGCCGAGGGCGCCGGGGCGGTGGCGGTGATGGCCCTGGAG
>VERS01000737.1 GCA_018882545.1 Mycobacterium sp. | reverse complement strand
CTGCTCGAACCAGAACCGGGTGATGTCGACCAGCCCCGTGGTGCTCAGGGCCTGCCAGCGGCAGATCGCCCCGACGAAGGTGCTCTGGATGTCCAGCGGGTCCGCGCCCACGGTCTTGGCCAGGATGTCGGTGGTGAGGACGTCGCACTCCTTGAGCAGGTTGGGGTACTGCTGTGCGGAGCCACCGCGAGAGCCGCCGGTTCCGGCCTTCGTCGCCGCCCCGTCGACGGTCTTCGCGCAACCACCCACCGCGGCGGCCACGGTGAGGGCCGCGAACACACCCGCGCTCAGGCGTCGACGCATGGGGGCGCTCACCTGGCGTTCACAATCGACTGGCGGGTCAGTTCCCTGGCCACGTCGCAGGCCGGCGGGAAGGGCTTGTCGGCGAAGCTCACCGACCACTCGATGAAGTCGTCGTCGAACTGGATTCCGATCTCGCAGAGGCTCTCACCCAGGATCGGATCGTCGTTGACCGCAATGAACCCGGTGCGACCCTCGATGGTGATGTCCTCCACGCTGGTGCGGGAGAGTTCCTCGGTCTTGCGCTCGCGTCCGATCGGGCTGCCCCGGAACCAGTTGAAGGAGAAGTGCGGACCGAGGATGCCGCCGCCGGCCAGCCACTGACACCCGACCGGGTTGACCGCCGTTTTGACCAGGCCGGTGATCCGGGTCTGCTCGGCCATCACCTGATCGCTGATTCCGCCGCACTCGGGGAACGTCGGCCCGTGCTTGCCCTCCTTGGCCATCGGCGCACCCGAACCCTGCGACTCCGCCTGGGGTTGGTCGGGACCGGCGGAGTCCGAGCACGACGACAGCACGCCGATCGCCGCGGCGGCGGCTAACCCGGCCGCCAGGGCGCGCACCACCGTGAGGCTGCTCACTGTCACAGCATGCACTGTAGCGTCAGGCACCGGATCCGCTGCCGACACACCTACTGAACAGGCGGTTTGTCGTCCCATAGCGGTGTGGGACAGTTACGAAATGCTCTTCGGGCTGGTGCGGCGCCACCTCCGGCCGTACCGGCGGCTGGTGGCCGCGGTGATGGTGGTGCAAATACTGAGCGCGCTGGCCGCGCTGTACCTGCCGACGGTGAACGCGGCCATCATCGACGACGGCGTGGCGACCGGCGACACCACGCTGATCCTCCGGCTGGGCCTGCTGATGCTGGCGGTGACCGTGCTGCAGGGCGGCTGCGCCGTCGCGGCGGTGTACTTCGGGTCGCGCACCGGGATGGGATTCGGCCGGGATCTGCGGGCGGCGGTGTTCCACCACGTGATCGGCTTCTCCGAGGCCGAGACCGCGCGATTCTCCGCGCCGTCACTGCTCACCCGGACCACCAACGACGTCCAGCAGATCCAGACGCTGGTCCAGCTGGCCGCGACGGTGCTGGTGACCGCTCCCATCATGTGCCTCGGGGGCATCGCGATGGCGCTCCACCAGGACGCCGGGCTGTCCTGGCT
>VERS01000736.1 GCA_018882545.1 Mycobacterium sp. | reverse complement strand
CGTCACCAAGTTCGACCCGGCCACCCAGGTGGTGCTGCGCGCGCTGCAGCAGCACGGCGCGGTGGTCTACGACTCCAATAACCCCGGGCAGAGCGGAGCGACGCTGCTGGCGATGAGCAACGGTTGGACCGGGACCGGCTACCTGACCGCCCAGCAGCAGCTGCGCACCGTGCCGATGAGCGCCTTCGAGGCCGTCGACGTGTTGAGCCTGGCCGCCGACCCGGCCACCGGGTGGGCGATCAGCTCCACCGCCCGCTCCACCGCCCCCGCGCCGGTCCGCCCGGCGGCTGCCCTGGCATCGGCGGCGAGCACCCCGGCAGCCCCCACCGCGACCGCCGCCGCCGTGGCCGTCGAGGACTACGCCCTGATCCGGCGGGCCGACCTGATGGCCAAGCCGACCAGCGGGGCGGGCTGGAACTATCTGAAGTCCCAGGCCGACGCGGTCTGGGAGGCTCCGGACCTGTCCCAGCTCAACACCAAGACCCCGGCGATGGTGATGGCCGCCGGGCTGGTCTACGCCCGCACCGGCGACACCCGGTACCGCGACAAGGTGATCGCCGCGGTCAAGGCCGTCCCGGGCACCGAGGCCAAGGCCACCGAGGTTCTTCCGTTCGCCCGCAACGTCTTCGGCTACGTGGTGGCCGCCGACCTGGTCGACATGCCGCTGCACACCGTGACCAACAACGGCCAGACCTGGCGGGCCTTCCTGGAAGCCGCCCGGACCAAGCAATTCCCCGGCAACACCCGCTGGATCAGCCTGGAGAAGACCGCCGGGGACTCGGCGAGCAACTGGAACGCCTACGCGCTGTCGAGTCATCTGGTGATCAGCACGGTGCTCGGCGACACCGCCGCGGTGGCCCGCGACACCACCATCTACCGGCGTTTCCTCGGCGACCTCACCTCACCGTGGCCGGCGTTCAACCCCACCGCGGGCTACACCTGGAACGGCAACGGCCGCACCTGGGACATGACCCCGACCCTGCAGCGCGGTATCAACCCCGACAAGCCCGGTGACGGCCGCAGCGGGGCGATCATCCTCGACGCGTCCCGGCACACCTCGCTGCCGTCGGTGCGGTGGGGCAAGGTGGACCTGGCCGGGCGGGCCTACACCGAGGAGACCCTCGACGCGCTGCTGGCGATCAACATGGTGCTGCGGGCCCAGGGCAGCGATTTCACCGACTTCCAGAATCAGGCGTTGAAGCGGGCGTATGCGTTCCTGGTCCGCAACGGCGGCCCGTCGGGTTACTCCAACGGGAGATACCTGGCGCTGGCCATCAACAACATGTACGGAACCACTTTCAATACCTCCGCCGGGGACTCGGTGGCCCGGCATCTGGGCTACGGCGGGTGGCTGCTGACCCGCTGAGGACGGGCACAGGCCACAAGAAGCCGGATTCGATCACTACCGCAGTCACAACGGTTGACCTCGCAGTTCAGGATCGGCGCGAGCGGCTTCAGCG
>VERS01000146.1 GCA_018882545.1 Mycobacterium sp. | reverse complement strand
GAGTGGCACATCCCGGAGGCTTCCATCTGGACTTTGACCTCGCTCGTCTGCGGGTCACCGATCTCGATCTCCTCGATCGACCACGGCTGGTTGAACTCCCGGATGAGCGCGCCTTTTGTCTTCACTGCAAACCTCCGCTGGTCGACCTAGAACGTGTTCTGGATCACGTCGTCTCATCCTATGACCTGACGGGTGTCAAGTCACCAGATGGGGACGGGTGCCCGGCCCAGCGGGTAGTAGCCGGGCGGTTTATCGCCGGCCAGGCCGCGCTGGATGCGCTCCTGCATACCGCGGGACAACTTGCCTGCCTTCATCAACTCCAGATACAGCCGCTGCACGTGGCCGAAGTCGAAGAAGTCGCGCGGCCACTCGATAAGAGCCGATCCCTCGGATCCGGTGAGCCGGAACCAACTGCCGCCGATGCCGTAGATCTCCTGGCTGTTCCCGTCGGCATCGGTCGCGACCTGTTTCCAGAACCCGACCACCTCGCCGATCTTCTCGTCGATGAGCACCCGCTGGTAGGGATAGGTCCAGCCCTGCAAACCTGCCATCTCCAAGCCCAGCGCGATCTGGCGAATCTCGGTCTTGCCGAGGCACATCACGTCCTCTTTCGGTCCGATGTTCCAGCCGTAGGTGGCGTCGTCGGTGTAGAACTCGGCGAGGTTGGTCCAGTCTCCGCGGCCCTCGGCAACCCGGTTGGCCGCCAGCCACCGCTGCACGAAGTCCTCCAGTTGGGCACGGGTGGGCGTGGACATCAGTTCTCCTCCTCGACGATGGACAGGGCGCGGGTGGGGCAGCTCTCCACGGCTCGCTCGACCTCGGCGTGGGCTTCCTCGGGCGGGGTGGGTTCGAGGATTTCCACAGTGCCGCGTTTGGGAACCCGGAAGTAGTCGGGGGCTTCCACCGCACACATGGCATGCCCCTGGCACAGGTCGAGGTCGACCTCGATGCGGTAGCTAGTCATCATCGCCTCTGCGTCGGCGGTAACGAACGCGCGCGGGTTGGGCGAGTTGTACAACCATCTTGGAGTGGTCGTTGCGGTAGCTGTCCGGCGGCTGGGCCATCTCGAAGTCATACTCCCGCAACAGCACTGAGAAGATCGCCTTGATCTGCATGGTGCCGAACGCGGCGCCTACGCAGCGGTGCCGGCCGGCGCCGAACGGGATCCAGGTCCAGCGGTGCAGCACGTCCTCCTCGCGGGGTTTGTCGTAGCGGTCCGGGTCGAAGGCATCCGGGTCGGGGAAGTCCTCGGCTATCCGGTTGGACACCGCCGGGGAGGTCGCGACGAATTCGCCCTTGTGGATCGGGTGGCCCTGGACCTCGTATTCACCCTGGGCGACCCGCATCAGGATGATCAGCGGCGGGTGCAGCCGCAGCGTCTCCTTGATGACGTTCTCCAGTCTCGGGATCTGGCGCAGGGCATGGAAACTCACCTCCTGGCCGTCGGCGTAGAGATCGTCGAGTTCCGCGGTCACCGCGGCGTGGATCTCGGGATGGCGCATCAGTTCGATCAGCGTCCACGCCGCCGTGCCGGCGCTGGTGTGGTGGCCGGCGAACATCAGCGAGATGAACATGCCGGTGATCTCATCGGCGGAGAACCGCGGATTGCCCGCATCGTCCCTGATGGACACCAGCACGTCGAGCATGTCGCGTCCGGCCTTGTCGCCGGGCGGGTCGGCGATCCGTTGGTTCATGATCTCGGCAACCAGGCCGACGAGATTCTCGCGGGCTTCGTCGCGGACGCGGAAGCTCTCGATCGGCAGATAGGGGTCGACGTAGCACAGCGGGTCGGTGCCGCGCTCGAGCAGGTGGTAGTAGCCCGCGAAGCGCGAGTCGAGTTGCTCGCGGAACTTCCGGCCGATCAAGCACGCCGTCGAGGTGTAGATGGTCAGTTCGGCGAAGAAGTCCAACAGGTCGATTTCGCCTGTCCGGCCCCAATTCCCGATCATCCGGCGGACCTCGCGCTCGATGGTGGCCGCGTGGCTCTTCATGTGGTCGCCGCGCAGCGCGGAGTTGTGCAGCATCTCCCTGCGCCGTTCGGGGCTGGCGTCGAACACCACACCCTGACCGAAGATCGGCGTCATGAAGGGGTAGGCCTCGGCCTGGTCGAGATCCTCGTCGGCGGCACGGAAGAAGAACTCGTTGGCCTCCTCTCCGGTCAGCAGGATGACCTTCTTGGCGGCCAGTTGGAAGTAGCCGACATCGCCGCACTCGGCCCGCAGCCGCGTCATCAGTGCGATCGGGTCGGTGCGGAACTCCTCGAGATGGCCGTGTTCGTCCTCCCCGCCGGAGACCCGCCGGACTTCTCTGACAGCGGTCACGGCGCCTCCGGGTAACTCAGGTGCTGGCGTTCCCGGGGGGCGTCGGACAGCGGCGCCTCGGGTTGCAGTTCCATCGAGACGACGAACCCGCCGCGCGGGGTCTCGGCGACGAAGGCGATGGCCCGAGCCAGGTCGCCGGCGCGCAGGAAGTAGGAATGCCGGGCCTGTCCCCATTTGGCCCAGTCCGCCAGGGCCGGTGCGATGGTTTCCGGCGGAAGGCTCCAGCCCATGGAGGTCTGGGTCGGGCCGGGGTGCACCACCGAGGCCCGCACACCGGTTCCCTCCAGTTCCATCTGCAGGTTGGTCACCATCGCCGCCAGTCCGGCCTTGGCCGCGCCATAGGCGCCCATGTGCGGGCGTTGGCGCAGCGCGACGTCGGAGCCGACGAAGATGACGTCCCCGCGTTGACGCTGAACCATTCCGGGCAGCACCGCGGTGGCCAACCGGTTGGCACCGATCAGGTGGATCTGGACCTGCGCCTCGAACTCCTCGGTGCTGGTCTCGTAGACCCGTCCGAAGAAGGTGTCCCCGGCCCCGGCGACGAGGACCTCGATGTCGCCGAGTTCCGCCCCGGCGCGGTGCACGAAGTGCGCCACCGACTCGGCATCGGTGACGTCCAGGGGCAGTGCCACCGCCTCGCCGCCGTCGGCCCGGATCCGGGCGGCGAGTTCCTCGCACTTGTCCACCCGCCGGGCGCCGAGGGCGACGGGGAAGCCGCGGGCGGCCAGTTCGGCGGCGGTGGCCGCACCGATGCCCGATGACGCGCCGGCGACCAGGGTCGGCCGGCGCGCCGGGTGCGGGTCGAAACGGGGCATCAGCGCATCAGGCTTTCGTCACGGTGATCGGCAGGTGTGCGAATCCGCGCACATTGCTCGAGTGCACCCGCACCGCGCCGGCGGTATCCACCTGGTAGCTGCGGATCCGGGCGAGCAGCTCGGTCAGCGCGACCCGCGCCTCCATCCGGGCCAGGTGCGCGCCGAGGCAGAAGTGCGCCCCGCTGCCGAAGCTGAGCAGTCTGGAGCCGATGTCGCGGCCGATGCGGAATTCGTCGGGGTCCTCGAAGACCCGCTCGTCGCGGTGGGCGGCTCCGGGCATCAGCAGCAGGGTGTCGCCGGGTTGCAAAGTGGTGCCGTGGAACTCGATCTCCTCGGCGACCACGCGGGCCAGGATCTGACTTGAAGTGTCGTACCGCAACGTCTCCTCCACCCACAGCGGTATCCGGGAATGGTCGGCGCACACCTCGGCGAGCTGGTCGGGGTTCCTTGCTGCCCAGTACACGGCATTGCCAAGCAATTTGGTGGTCGTCTCGTTGCCGGCCACCACCATCAGGAACAGAAAGGCCATGATCTCGCTGTCGGCGAGCCGGTCGCCGTCGATCTCGGCTTCCAGCAGCGCGCTGGTGAGATCCAGGGTGGGGCGGCGTCGACGCTGGGCGACCATGTCGGCGTAGTAGGCGAGCAACTCCATCGCCGCCACCAGGGCGGACTGTGGAACGTCGGCGAGGCCATCCTCGCGGTGCATGACAGTGTCGGCGAGCGTTCGCAACTGCTGGCGGTCCTGCTGGGGCACTCCCATCAGTTCGGAGATGACGTCCATCGGCAGCTTGCCGGCGAATTCGGTTATGAAGTCGAAGGATTCGCTGTCCAGCGCGGCCTCAAGGTGCGCACGGGTGAGCTGGAGAACCCGCGGCTCGAGTTCGCGGATCCGGCGGGGGGTGAATCCCTTGGAGACCAGGGTGCGCAACCGCAGGTGATCCGGATCGTCCATGGCCAGGAACGACATCGTCCGGTACGCCTCGGGCGTTCGGGAGATCGGATCCAGGGATACGCCCAGCCTGTTCGACAGCGCGGTGCTGTTGCGGAAGCCGGCATGCACATCGGTGTGTCGGCTCAGTGCCCAGAAGTTCAGCTCGTCGTTGCGATACAGCGGCGCCTCGTCGCGCAGCCGTCGGTAGTAGGGGTAGGGGTCCTCGTGGAACCGGTAGTCGTAGGGGTCGAGGACCAGAGCGACGTCATTCATCGTCGCCGCCCAGGATCAGGCCCACCACATAGCCGAGTCGGTCGGCGATCTGGCGATAGGTGAACGCGCCGCTACCGGCTTGTACCAGCGCGCCGAAGTAACTCATCTCGCACGCGGCCACCGTCCGGGCGTCGCCCTGCGGGCCGAGAGCGGATTTGATCCGCTGGTGGATCTCCGCACCGATGCGGTCCCGGACCTCGCGCACGGCGGTGTCATTGCTGAGCAGCGCGGTGGTGCAGGCTGCGGCCACCTCCGGTTCGTCGGCGACGACCAGAGCCAGGCTGCGCAGCGCCTGCTGCACCCGGCTCAGTTGGGTGTCGTTGACGTCGGTGAAGAACGGCACCTGCCGGACCAGGTCGAGGTAGACCTCGGCGATCAGATGATTCTTCGACGAGAAATAGGTGTAGGCCGTCGCCGGGGCCACGTTGGCGCGGGCCGCCACCGCCCGCACCGTCAGACCGGCGTAGGAGGTGGCGCGAAGGGTGTCCAGCGCCGCACCCACCAATTTGCGGAAGGTCTCCTCCTGCCGCGGTCGGCGCCCGTCACGGATAGCCGTTGCCACGGCGTTGTTGGACACCTGTCCAAACTAATCCGCGGTGCTGCGGCGGCGCAAGCGCAGATGCTCAAAACCCATGTAAAGACGGTCATCGTTGCGAACTCCTTGCACCCTGGAGCTACCTGCCGATAGGGTCTGAACCGAGAGTTTTCCGGACAGGTGTCCACACATGGCGGGAGTCGCGATGGGGATAGCAGTCGAACGCAACAGCCACCTGTTCATCGACGGCGACCTCGTCGGCGGCGGCGCGGGTCGCTATCCGACCGTCAATCCGGCCACCGAGGAGGTGCTCGGTACCGCCGCCAACGCCGATGCCGCCGACCTGGACCGGGCCGTCGAGGCGGCCCGCCGCGCTTTCGACGCCGGGCACTGGTCGACCGACACCGGGTTTCGGGTGCACTGCATCCGCCAACTCCGCGAGGCGATGCGCGAACACATCGAGGAACTGCGCGAAATCACCATCGCCGAAGCCGGTGCGCCCCGGATGCTCACCGCGGCGGCCCAGCTGGAGGGGCCGGTGCAGGATCTGGGGTACTCCGCCGACACCGCTGAGGACTACTCATGGCAAACCGATCTCGGTGTCGCCACGCCGATGGGAATCAAGACCCGCCGCACCCTGGTCCGAGAGCCGGTCGGCGTCATCGGCGCCGTCACGCCGTGGAACTTCCCGCATCAGATCAACCTCGCCAAGATCGGACCTGCCCTGGCCGCCGGTAACACCGTCGTGCTCAAACCAGCGCCGGAAACACCCTGGTGCGCAGCGATTCTCGGGGAACTGATCGCCGAGCACACCGACCTACCGCCGGGTGTGCTCAATATCGTCACCTCCAACGACCACGCCGTCGGCGCGATGCTCACCAGTGACCCGCGCGTCGACATGGTGTCGTTCACGGGCTCGACCGCCACCGGCCGGGCGGTGATGGCCGCGGCCGCTCCGACCATAAAGAAGGTTTTCCTCGAGCTCGGCGGGAAATCGGCGTTTCTGGTTCTCGACGATGCCGATCTGCCGGCCGCGTGTGCGGTGGCGGCGTTCACCGCGTCGGTGCACGCCGGTCAGGGGTGTGCGATCACCACCCGGCTGGTGGTGCCGCGGGCCCACTACGACGACGCCGCCGCGGCGGCCGCCGCCACGATGGCCGGGATCAGACCCGGCGACCCGAACAAGCCCGAGACCGTCTGCGGTCCGGTGATTTCCGCCCGCCAACGCGACCGGATCCAGTCCTACCTGGACCTTGCCGTCTCCGAGGGCGGAACCTTCGCCTGCGGCGGTGGCCGCCCCTCCGGGCACGAGCGCGGCTTCTTCATCGAGCCCACGGTGGTGGTGGGCCTGACC
>VERS01000145.1 GCA_018882545.1 Mycobacterium sp. | reverse complement strand
GCTACCGACTGCTCGCCGCCGGCCTGTTGCAGGCCAGCGCCGTCGCACCGGTGCGGGCGGCGATCGTGCCGGCGGCCAGCGCCATGCCCAAGGTTTTCGGCGGAATCGTCAACCTTCTGGCTTACTAGAGCGGTGATCAGAGGATGACCGCCGACAACGGCGGCCTCGGCGGCCACGCCCGGGAAAGCATGGCCGCGGTGCTGGCCGAAAACTCCGAACAGGTGGCGCTACGGGTCGAGGGCCTGTCCGAGATGGGCCTGTTCGATGACTGCCCACCCGAACAACTCCTGCCGGTGGCCCAGCGGCTCCGGCCGCTCCGCGCCGAACGCGGGCAGGTGCTGATGCGCCAGGGTGAGCAGGCCTCCTTCTTCGTGCTGATCCAGTCGGGTCAGGTGGAGGTCAGCCACACCAACGACGACGGCGCGATCGTCCTCGACGAAGCCTCGGCGGGCGTCATCGTCGGTGAGATCGCCCTGTTACGCGACCGGCCGCGGACTGCGACGGTCACCGCGACGGAGGCTTTGACCGGATTCATCGGCGACGATAAGGCCTTCGCCGCCGTGCTCGACCTGCCCGGGGTCAGCGAGCGGCTGCTGCGGTTCGTCCGTCAGCGCCTCGCCGCCTTCATCACCCCCATCCCGGTGCGGTTTCCCGATGAGACCGAACTGCTGCTGCGGCCGGTGCTTCCCGGCGACAGCGAGCGGGCGAACAACCCGGCGGTGGAGTTCTCCAGCGAGACCCTGTACCGCCGGTTCATGTCCCCCCGGTCGCCGAGTCCGTCGCTGATGGACTACCTGTTCCAGGTGGACTACATCGACCACTTCGTCTGGGTGCTCGTCGACGGTGCCGACGGGCCGGTCGTCGCCGACGCGCGGTTCGTCCGCGATGTCGAGGATCCGTCGGTGGCCGAGATTGCGTTCATCGTCGCCGACGACTATCAGGGCCGCGGCGTGGGCAGCTTCCTGATGGACGCGGTGACCGTCGCCGCACGGGTGGGCGGGGTGCAGCGGTTCACCGCCCGACTGCTGGCCGAGAACCACGCGATGCGGGGCATTCTCGAACGGTTCGGTGCCGAGTGGGAACGCGACGAACCCGGTGTGGTGACCACGGTGTTCGAGGTTCCCGGCATGGACGCGTTACGCATCGGCACGAAGATGGCCGAGGAAATCCGCGCCATGACAAGGGAAGTGGTCCGAGCCTCCGGCGGCTGAGTCGGCGGTACATTGACCGGATGCGCACAGCACTGATCGGGACCGGACTAGCCACCGCCGCGGCGGCCGTCGTCGGCGGCATGGCCAGCCGGCAGGGGGTCCAAGGCTGGTACACCACCGTCCGCAAGCCCGGATATGTGCCGCCCAATGCGGTGTTCCCGATCGCCTGGACGGCCCTCTACGCCGACATCGCCGCGACCTCGGCTGCGGCCATCGAACGCTTCCGCGCCGACGGTGAGCACGCCAAGGCCCGCGGCTACATCGCCGCACTGGGCGCCAATCTGGTGCTCAACGCCGGCTGGAGTTGGGTGTTCTTCGGCCAGCGCAGGCTGGGCCCGGCGGCGCTGGCCGCCGGCGCGTTGGCCCTAAGCAGCGCGGACCTGGCCCGGCGCGCCGCCGACGCCGACCTCAAACTGGGTGCGGCGTTGGCGCCCTACCCGCTGTGGTGCGGTTTCGCGACGGTGATGTCCACCGACATCTGGCGGCTCAACCGCTGAGCGTGCCCACTCGGTGGTTTCGGCGGCGGGTACATTGACGCCGATGCTGACTCAGACGCTGATTCGGAAGCCGGTGATCCTGCTGGGCTGCGCCGTCTCGGTCGCCGGGTGCGGCGCCGGGTCGGGCCCGACCGCCGACATCGCCCGGATCGCCGAGGTGAGGTCCAGCTTCGGGGCGCCGTTCACGGTCACCGAGGTCCCCCCGACCGGGATCGACCCCAAACTCCTCACCGGCCAGAAACTGCCGGACGGGCTGAAGTTCGAGCCGGCCTCGTGCGCCAAGTTCGCCACCGGGCAACTGGTACCGGCCGGCACGGAGGGCAATATGGCTGCGGTGTCGGCCGAGGGCGAGGGCAACCGCTTCATCGTCATCGCGGTCCAGACCAATGAACCGGTGCCGGTCGTCGAGCCGGAAGCCGAGTGCCGCACGGTCGCTTTCGGTGGCGGCGCGGTGCGCGGGACCGTAGCCGCCGTCGAGGTGCCCAGGATCGAAGGCGCCACCACCATCGGGGTGCACCGGGTGGTGCAGACCCTGGCGGTCGACGGTCAGGCGCGCACCGGGGAGGTGTTCAACTACTCGGCGCACTTCGGCAACTACCAGGTGATCGTCGCCGCCAATCCGCTTGTGCTGCCGAATAAGCCGACTTCGCCGGTGAACACCCAGCGGGCCCGGGATCTGCTGATCGCCGGTGTCAACGCCATCCGCAGCTAGCCTTTCAGCTGATCCCAACCCACCCCAGCCCAGCTCAGCGCACGCCGCGTGGGCGGAACTGCACACTGATCCGCGGACCGGCCGCCGCGCTGGTTTTGGGCACCGCGTGCTCCCAGGTGCGCTGGCAGGATCCGCCCATGACCAGCAGATCGCCGTGCGCCTGCGGTAGCCGCAGCGAGGCTCCACCACCGCGAGGCCGCATCGCGAACATCCGGGTGGCGCCTAGGCTGACCACGGCCACCATGGTGTCCACGGTGCCACCGCGTCCGGCGGTGTCACCGTGCCAGGCCACGCTGTCGGTGCCGTCGCGGTAGAGGCAGAAACCGGCGGTGGTGAACGGCTCGCCGAGTTCGCCGGCGTAGATGTCGTTGAGCCTGCGACGTAACCGGGCGACCGCGGGATGGGGTGCTGGTTCGGCGGCCAGGTCGCAGAAACTCATCAGGCGCGGGACGTCGAGCACCCGGTCGTACATCCGGCGGCGCTCGGCGTGCCACGGCACCGCCTCGAGCAGGTCGGCGAACAGCGAATCGGCGTTCAAGGTTCCGTCGTCCACCCAGCCTGACCGGATCTCGATCCACGCGCCGGCCCCGAGGTCGCGGCGCTCGCAGTGGTCGAACAGCGAGCCCTGAACCGTCGTGGACACCACGCCAGGATATCGCACACCTGTTCGATCTGACCATCCCGCACCGGGCGTTACGGTTGAGGACGTGCGCGAGACCGGCCTTGGTGTGGACTCCGAAGTCGGGACCCTGCACACCGTCATCCTGCACCGGCCCGGCGCGGAGTTGGAGAGGCTCACTCCCCGCAACAACGACGACCTGCTCTTCGACGGCCTGCCCTGGGTCGCCCGGGCCCAACAGGAGCATGACGCGTTCGCTTCGCTGCTGCGCTCCCGCGGGATCGAGGTGCTGCTGTTGGCCGATTTGCTTACCGAGGCCCTGGTCAGCGGTGCGGCCCGCATACAGGGAATCGCCGCGGCTGTTGACGCTCGTCGGCTGGGACCGCTTCTGGCCCAGGAACTTTCGGCATACCTTCGCGGTCTTCAGCCGGCTGATCTGGCCCATGTGCTGACGGCCGGAATGACCTTCGCCGAATTGCCCTCCGGTGCCGGCGGGGACAACTCTCTGGTGCGACGGATGCATCAGGGTGGCGACTTCGTCGTCGACCCGTTACCCAACCTGATGTTCACCCGCGATTCGTCGTTCTGGATCGGTGACCGGTTCGCGATCACGTCGCTGGCTTTGCCCGCCCGAGTGCGGGAGACCTCGCTGACCGACCTGATCTATGCCCACCATCCCCGTTTCCTGGGGATCCGGCGGGCCTACGAGTCGCACACTGCGCCGGTCGAGGGTGGTGACGTGCTGCTGTTGGAGCGTGGGGTGGTGGCCGTCGGGGTAGGGGAGCGCACCACCGCTGCCGGGGTGGAGGCGTTGGCGCGCAGCCTGTTCGGCGACGATCTGGCGCATACCGTGCTCGCCGTGCCCATCTCCCAGCAGCGCGCGACCATGCACCTGGACACGGTGTGCACCATGGTCGATGTCGATGCGGTGGTGATGTATCCGGCGGTGCGGCACACCCTGTCGGCATTCACCATCACCCGGTCGCCGAGTGGGGTCCGGATCGGCGACGAGCAACCGTTTGTCGACGCCGCGGCCGCGGCAATGAGCATCCAGCGGTTGCGGGTGATCGACACCGGTATGGACCCGGTTATCGCAGAGCGTGAGCAGTGGGACGACGGCAACAACACGTTGGCGCTGGCGCCGGGCCTGGTGGTGGCCTACGAACGCAACACCGCGACCAACGCCCGACTGGCCGACGCCGGCATCGAGGTGCTGCCGATCGCGGCGTCGGAGTTGGTTTTCGGCCGGGGCGGGCCGAGGTGTTTGTCCTGTCCGGCCTCGCGGCAACCGCTCTCAGACACCGGGTGAGTGTTAACCGGCGGGGCCCGGCTGGTCCCCCGATGCCCACCCGGGCCGCCGCGGCCCTACAGCGGCGGGGCGTCGAGTCTGCGCTGGAACCGACGAGACCGCGGAGCGGAGCGGTCTTCGGTACCCGGCCCGTCCATCGTCCCCGCGCAGTCGGCCACCGCCTGGCGGCTGATCAGGCCGCATCGCAGCAGCAGTTCCACCGGATTGAGATCCATTTCCGCGGCCAACCGCAGCAGATTGTCCGCGCTGACCAGGCGGCCCTCGTCGCGCTGCTCGTAGTAGGTGGACCGGCCCACTTTCAGCGCGGCGATGATCTCGCCGATGCGGACCCGGCGTGCGGTCAACATCGAGAGCACTTCGGCCAGATCGACCGAACCGGACTGGGTGGCCTTCACCGGCGTATCGTAGCCCTGTCGCAAGGGTGACGGCATCTCGGCTTGTTAGGCTGCAGGCTGATATCCGACAGGGGTTGCCGGAATAGCGTCGCCGGTGCCTAGTTCAGCGTCGCCGGTGCCTAGTTCAGCGCCAGCTCGGTAGCCACATCTGCATGTTCCAGGTCGTCTGCGAGACCGGGATTCCGGTCAGCACCGGGAAGAGCCAGGCGAAGTTGGTGATCGCCAGCGCCAGATAGATGCTGGCCACCATCACGCCCAGAGTCCGGCGCTCGGCCGAATTCATCTGCGCAGCCACGGCGCTCCCGCCCTGCCTGCGGTTGGGTTGGTAGACGATGTCGCCGAGGATCAGCGCGATCGCCATCATCAGGAACGGCGCCATCGGCACCGCGTAGAAGAAGTACATCTGCCGGTCCATATTGGCCATCCACGGCAGCCAGCCCGCCGCGTAGCCGACTAGTACCACGGCGTAGCGCCAGTCCCGCCGCACGAACGCCCGCCACAGCGCGTACCCGATCACCGGCACCGCCACGAACCACATCACCGGTGTGCCCACCAGCAGCACCGCCTTGACGCAGGAAGCGGCCCCGCAGCCCGGGACGTCCTGATTGTCGATGGCGTAGAGCACCGGTCGCAGCGACATCGGCCACGTCCAGGGTTTGGACTCCCAGGGGTGGTGGTAGCCCTCGGAATTGGTCAGGGTGGAATGGAAGTGATAGGCCTTGTAGGTGTAGTGCCACAGCGAACGGATGGCATCCGGCGGCTGCCACCATTGCCGCTCACCGATCGCCTGGCCCACCTCGTGGCGGTTCACCGCGGTCTCCGAGGCGAACCACGGCAGATACGCCAGCAGATACAGACCGAACGGGATCAGGCCCAGGGCGTAGGCCGCCGGCCCGGCGTCGCGGCGCAGCACACCGGCCCACGGCCGCGGCACCCGGTAGGCGCACCGGGCCGCGACGTCCATCGCCAGCGTCATAAGCCCGAAGAAGGCGATGTAGTAGAGCCCGGACCACTTCGTGGCGAACGCCAACCCCAGCAGCACTCCGGCGCCGAAGCGCCACCACCGCACCCCCAACCGGGGGCCCCAGGGTGTTTCGGCGACGCGGCCGTCGAGGAAAGCGTTGTGCATCCGTGCGCGCACTTCGTCGCGGTCGACGATCAGCGCCCCGAACGCGCCGACGACGAACACCGTCATGAAGATGTCGAGCAGCGCGGTCCGCGACGCCACGAAGCTGACGCCGTCGGCCACGATCAACAGACCCGCCATCGCGCCCACGATCGTCGAGCGGCTGATCCGCCGCACGATGCGCGTCACCAGCACCGCCAGGATCACCCCGACCGCCGCGGCGCTCAGTCGCCAGCCCAGCCCGGTATAGCCGAACACCGCCTCCCCGAGGGCGATCAGTTGCTTGCCCAGCGGAGGGTGCACCACCAGGCCGAAGCCCGGGTTGTCCTCCACACCGTAGTTGTGCAGCAACTGCCAGGCCTGCGGTGCGTAGTG
>VERS01000735.1 GCA_018882545.1 Mycobacterium sp. | reverse complement strand
GGCCGGGGCAGCCCGCCGACGCCGAGGCGATCCAAACCCTGACCGCCGAGATCCAGGCCTCGGTCAGAGAGCGCAAAGGACCGGTGCAGTCGCCCAAACAGGTGATCGTGGTCGACGCGGTTCCGGTCACCGCGCTGGGCAAGCCGGACAAGAAGGCGGTGCGCGCCCAGTTCTGGGACGGAGTCGGACGTGCCGTCGGATGATCTTCGCGCCGTGCTGTTCGACTTCTCCGGCACACTGGCAAGCCTGGAAGAGACTGAACACTGGTTTGCCGGCATGGGCCTGGACGCGGCGCAACGGGCCGCGGTGATGGACCGGATGACTCACCCGACCGCGAGCGTCACCCACCCGGCCTGGGCACATCGAGATCTGGATCCCGACCTGCACCGCGAGGCCTACCTTCACGTCCTGCGGGATTCCGGACTGCCCGACGATCATGCCGAGGCCCTCTATCGCAGGGTGATCGACCCTGTCGAGTGGAAGGTGTATCCGGACACTGCGCTGACGTTGAAGTCCCTGCGGCAGAGAGACATTCGCACCGCTGTGGTGTCCAACATCGCGTGGGACATCCGTGCGGTGCTCGCCGCCGCCGACGCCCACCCCGACGAGTACGTGCTGTCCTTTGAGGTCGGTGCGGCGAAGCCGGACCCGCGGATCTTCGAGGCGGCGCTGAGCCGGATCGGGGTGGAACCCGAGCAGGCACTGATGGTGGGCGACAGTGTGGAGAACGACGGCGCCGCACGGGCGCTGGGGTGTTCGTTCGCCCTGGTGGACCCGCTGCCGACAGCCCAGCGGCCGCGCGGGCTCCTCCAGGCCCTCGGCGATGCGGGATTGGCTCTCTGAAGCCGCGCCACCTGTGACGTCGGCTTCACCGGCGGCGCCCAGGGTGGAGTTGGCTTCACGCTCGGCGAGCGTTTCAGGCGCTGGCGTACGGTCATGGCCGTGCGCGAGAATCCGTTCAACCCCCAGCTCTGGACGCCCGTCGCTGAGCTGGACCGGGCCTTCGTCGATCTCACCGACATCACCTACCACCGGCACATCCGCGACGGCCGGCTGCAGCCGACCGTGCGTATCGCCTTCGACCGGCCCGAGGTGCGCAACGCCTTCCGGCCGCACACCGTCGACGAGCTCTACCGGGCGCTGGACCATGCCCGGATGTCACCGGATGTCGGCGTGGTGCTGCTCACCGGCAACGGGCCCTCCCCCCGGGACGGCGGCTGGGCGTTCTGCTCGGGTGGTGATCAGCGCATCCGGGGCCGCACCGGCTATCAGTACGCATCCGGGGAGACGGCCGACACCGTCGACGCCGCGCGTGCCGGCCGGCTGCACATCCTGGAGGTGCAGCGGCTGATCCGGTTCATGCCCAAACCGGTGATCTGCCTGGTCAACGGCTGGGCCGCCGGCGGCGGGCACAGCCTGCACGTGGTGTGCGACCTCACCCTGGCCAGCCGCCAGCATGCGCGGTTCAAGC
>VERS01000144.1 GCA_018882545.1 Mycobacterium sp. | reverse complement strand
CCCGCGCATATCCTCGGCGAGCCGCTCGTCTCTGACCAACGGCAGCGCCTCGTTGTAGGTGGCCACGAACCAGCGTTCGGCCGCCGGCAAGACCACGTTGAGCAGGCTGACCATGTGGGATGCCACCGGGTGCCCCGGAATCCAGTGCAGCGGAACCTCGGAGGCATCGAAAGCAACCCTGCGGGCCTGGATCTGAACCGGCCCGGGATCGATCTCGATGGCGAAACGACGTGGCCGCAGCATCTGTCACCTCCCGACGGGTGCTGTCAGTCTAAACCGGCGGGCGTCAGCCGACCGGGACCGCGGTGACCGACACCACACCCGGTGCGCCCGGTGTCGGCCGGGCGGCGGTCTCGGTGGCTTGAGCGCCGGAGCTGGCCGCGCCCGAGGTGGCTTGCGAAGTGGCGGCCGGCCGCTGCGGCTGGGCCTCTGCCGAGCAGTCCAGGTTCAGCTGCATCGTGCGGGTGGTCCCCAGCACCCGTTGGCTGGCCACGACGCACTGGGACTGCGGCACATCACTGCCAACCGAGCCTCCGAAGACGCTCCGGACGCCCTGGGCGCGCAGGATTATCACTGCCTTGGCGTACGGCTCGCCGACCACGTTCAGCGTGGTGTTGGTGTCTCCCGGCGCGGCGCTGCCCGGGCCCGCACCCCAGCCCACAGCCAGGATCGCCGTCGTCGCGGCGGCCAGTCCGCCGCCCAGGATGATGCTGCGCACGTGTGAGCCTCCTGTCCCCGGTTTCGACCCTAGCGCAGGCTTTATCGCCGTCCGAGAGGCCGGCGTTTCAGAACGCCTCGCGATGCCGTTCCTGCTCCAGAACAGCGTCCAGGTCGGTCAACCGCTTCATCGACGACACCGCCCGGGCGGTGCGCATATTGGCGGCCAGCAGATCGGCGTGCCGGTGGGTGAATGCCCAGTAGCCGGCGGTGAACGGGCAGGCGTCCGCACCGAGGCGCTTCTTCGGGTCGAACGGGCAGCGGCGGCAATGATCGCTCATCTTGTTGAGGTAGGCGCCCGCGGAGGTGTAGGGCTTGGTGGCCATCCGGCCACCGTCGGCGTGCTGGCTCATCCCGATCACATTGGCCGGCATCACCCAGGAGAAGCCGTCTACGAACGCAGTGGCGAACCAATCGTTGAGTGCTGCTGGGTCGTAGCCGCGCTGCAGCGCGTGGCTGCCCAGCACCATCAGCCGCTGGATGTGGTGCGCCCACCCGCGGGTGTGCACCCCGGCCAGTGCTTGGCGCAGGCATTCGGCGCGGACCGCCCCGGCGTCGAGGTCGGCCCACCACTGCGGTAGCGGGGTGTGCGCCTCAAGGTGGTTGTTGTCGACGTAGGCCGGGCCGAAGTGCCAGTACAGCTGCCAGATGTATTCGCGCCAGCCCAGGATCTGACGGATGAAGCCCTCGACCGCCGCCAGCGGCGCCGAGCCGTTCCGGTAGGCCTGCTCGGCGGCGTGCACCGCGTCCAGGGGGTGCAGCACGCCGAGGTTGAGCGGAACCGACAGCAGCGAATGCGCCATCGCCCAGTCCCCGCCGAGGATGGCATCCTCGTAGCGGCCGAACATCGGCAACCGGCGGGTTACAAAGTGCGCCAGGGCTGCCTGGGCCTCCCCGGATGTGACGGCGAACAGGCGGGGCCCGTCGGCTCCGACCGTGGGAAGACCCATCCCGTCGAGGTCCCGGCGAACCCCGGCGTCGATATCGTCCTCCTCTGGTAGGTAGGGCGGGGGGACGTCGAGGACTTCGTGACCCTTGGGCGGGGGTTCGCGATTGTCGGTGTCGAAGTTCCACCGGCCGCCGACCGGCACCTGGTCGCCGGCCGGGCCGTCCATCAGGACCCCGAACCGGCGGCGCTGTTCGCGGTAGAAATCCTCCATCCGGAACCGGGTGCGGCTCGTGCCGTCTTTCTGGCGGGCCCAGCGCCGGAACTCGGCCCGGGGCAGCGCGAAGTTCGGGTTGGGCAGGATGTCGGCGACCATCCCCTCGCGGCGTAGCTGATGCACGAAACGCTCTGCGGCATAGGAAGTCGGCTCGTGGACCAACACCGGTCGTCCGTAGTCGGACAGTGCCTGGCGATAGGTCGCGGTGCGCAACAGGGTGGCGCGATCGCCGAGTTCGGCTGCGGCATGCCGCAGGCCGGAGAGCACCAGGTGCAGCTTCTGGCGATGAAAGCGCTTCCGGCCCAACGCCGAATGCGCCTCCACCAGCAGGACCGGCCGATGTGCGTGTTCGCCGCAGTAGGTGTGCGGGCCGAGCTGATCGGCGAACAACCACAGCGGGGTGTCGCCGTTGATCATTCGTCGATGCTAACGAGGGTTGCTCATCAGGGTGTCAATAGGCCGCCCACGGCGAATTCTGGGTTAGGATCCCGCCGTCCGGAAACCCGGCTAATCGACCGATCGAGAGGTCCTCTGTGGCCCGACCAACGCTCAGCGGCCTGCGCTCGCTGGGATTCCAGTCGAAGCTGCTGATCATGATGCTCGCGGTCAGTGTCGTCTCGGTGCTGATCGCGGGGGCGATCGGCCTGCTCTCCGGAACCAGCTCGCTGCGCGCGACCGAATACCAGCGTCTGGTCCAGCTCCGGGAGTCCCGGCACCGGGAGATCTCCGCCTACTACGAGAGCATCAGCGACGCGGCGTCGGTCCTGACCCACTCCGACGCCGCCATCACCGCGATGAAGGCATTCACCGGGGCCTACGACGAGTTGCAGAAGGCCCCGCTGCCCCCGGGGGCCGCCAGCGCGGTGAAGGCCTACTACTCCACCGTGCTGGGTCCCAACCTGGAGAAGCGCACCGGGCAGGCCGCCGATCCGGAGATCTACCGGCCCACCTCGAACGCCCAGACGTATCTGCAGAGCCTCTACACCGTTCCGGCCAAGGGTGACTTCCAAGCCGCGGCGAAGGTCGGATCGGCTGGTGACCCCAGTGAATGGTCCAGACTCAACGGCGAGTACCAGCCGTTCTTCTTCGACTTCGCCTCCCGGTTCGGCTTTGAGGACGTGCTGTTGATCGACACCAGGGGAGAGGTCGTCTACACGGCGTTCAAGGGTGTCGAGTTGGGCGCCAACGTGCTCCAGGGTCCCTACACGACGACGAAACTGTCCGAGGCGTACCGCAGCGCGATGCGTGCTACCTCGGTGGACGAGTTGATCTTCACCGACTACGAGGAGTACGCGCCGGCCTACGGCGCCCCTACCCCCTGGGTGCTCACCCCGATCGGTGATGACGAGGGCATCTACGGTGTGCTGGCCCTGCAACTCTCGGCCGCGGGCATCAACGGGGTGATGACCGCCGGGCAGGAGTGGGTGAAGGAGGGTTTGGGCCAGACCGGCGAAACCTATCTGGCCGGGCAAGACCGTTTGATGCGCTCGGTGTCGCGCAAACTGATCACCGATCCCGAGCGGTACGTCGAACAGGTGGTGGCCAACGGAACTCCGGAGGACCTGGCCCGACGGCAGGTCGAAGTCGGCGACAGCGTGATGTTGCAACCGGTGAAGTCGGCGGCGGTCGAACAAGCGCTGGCTGGGCAGACCGGTGTGTCCACCACCAAGAGCTATCTCGGGCCGGAATCGCTGGTCGCCTACCGGCCCCTGGACATCCCCGGCCTGGACTGGGCAGTGGTGGCCAAGATCGACCAGTCCGAGGCGCTGGCGCCGGTGAACAGATTCGCGCGCAACCTCGCGCTGTCGACCGCGGCGATCGTGCTGGCGGTGTGCCTGCTCTCGCTGATCTTCGCCCGTATCCTGACCCGGCCGGTCAAGAGGCTTGCCGAGGCGGTGCGCCGGGTCAGCGGAGGCGAGATCGGGACCTCCGTCGCGGTGGAGTCGCGGGACGAATTCGGCGAACTCGCCTCGGCGTTCAACGATATGAGTGCCAGCCTGCAGACCAAACAGGCGCTCATCGAGACCCAGCGCAAGGAGAATGACGAACTGCTGACCAGCCTGATGCCCGAAACGGTGGCGCGCCGCTACCGGGAGGGGGAGACCCACATCAGCACCGAGCACCGCGATGTGTCGGTGATCTACGCCCAGCTGCTCGGCTTCGACGACTTCTCCCGTCCACTGGCCTCCGAGCAGTCGGTGCTGATGCTCAACGCACTGGTGGAGGCCTTCGACGGGGCCGCCGAACGGCAGGGGATCGAACAGGTCCGCAGCATGCAGGACAACGGCCTGCTCGCGACCTGCGGCCTGGTCGTGCCGCGGGTCGACCACGCGAGCCGGACGATCGCCTTCGCCCGCGAATTGGTCGAGATCGTCGAGCGGTTCAACGACCAGCGCGACGCCGCGCTGGCGATCAGGGTGGGTATCGACAGCGGACCGGTGACCAGCGGCCTGGTGGGGGAGCGCTCCACCATCTACGCGCTGTGGGGCGAGGCGGTGGACCTCGCGCACCGCGTGCACGCCTCGACTCGCACGCCGGGGGTGTTCGTCAGCGACCGGGTCCACGATGCGGTGCTCGGCGTCTACCCGTTCGAAGAGGCCGGCACCATCACCGGCGCTTCCGGCCCCGAGAGGGTCTGGCGGCTCGACGTGGCGTCCCGGCAGCAGGTGTGACCATGAGCGGCCTCACCTCGGAGTCCTGGTTTTGGCCGGCCGTGCTAGTGGTCGTCGGCCTGCCGATCGCGCTGCTGCTGTTGCAGGAAGTCCATACGGCGCTGGTCCGCCGCGGAAGTTCCTACGCCAGACCTGTTGCGCTGCTGCGGAACTGGCTGCTCCCGGCGGTCGCGGTATACCTGCTGATCCGCCAGGTCGAAGCGACCGACGGCAACCCCACCTGGTCGAAGATCGCGGCCACGGTATTCGGCTTCCTGATCATGTTGGTGGTGCTTTCCGGCGCCAACGCCGCCCTGTTCGGGGAGGCCCGGCCCGGAAGTTGGCGGGACCGGCTGCCCGGCATTTTCGTCGACCTCGGCCGGCTCATCCTGATCGTCATCGGGATCGCCCTGCTGCTGTCGTGGGTCTGGGGCGCCAACATCGGAGGGCTGATCACCGCGGTCGGTGTCACCTCGATCGTCATCGGCCTGGCGGTGCAGAACGCCGTCGGCCCGGTGATCTCCGGTCTGCTGCTGCTCTTCGAGCAGCCGTTCCGGATGGGCGACTGGCTGGAGACGAAATTCGGCAAGGGTCGGGTCGTGGAAGTCAATTGGCGCGCAGTGCATCTGGACACTGAGAACGGCGTCCAGGTCGTGCCCAACGCGGCCCTGGCCGGTGACGCCTTCGTCAACCTGAGCCGCACGGTCGCCCCCTACTACAAAGCCAAGGCGGTGTTCACCTTCGCCGCCGATGACCCGCCGGGAGTGATCCGCTCGATGCTGTTGGGAGTCGCCGACGGGCTGCCCGCCAAACTCCCGGGCACGTCGGCCGCTGTGACCCCGTTAGGAACCCATCAGGTGCATCCCGGAGTCCTCAGTTACCGGGTGATGGTCCCGGTCGCCTCGCCTGCCGAGGCGGACAACACCGTCTCGACACTGCAGTTGCGGGTCTGGTACGCCGCCCAGCGCACGGGTCTGCACCTGGACAACGTCAAATCCGGAGCTCGCCGCAAGAGCGCCTATGTTGCCGAGCACATCGGCGTGATCGCCTCCGGTCTGGGACTCGACGATCGGGCCGCGGCGACGATGCTGGCCGCCGCGCGGGTGCTGCCCTACGCCGAGGGCGAGACCATCCACGCTGTCAACAGCATTCCCGAGGCCATGGGATTCATCACCGAGGGAGCGGCCGGACTGTTCGTGATCGCCGGCGACGGCCGGCGGGTGCCCCTGGGTGAGCTCGGCACCGGTGACTACATCGGCGAGACCGCGCTGACCCGTCAGCGGATGGCGACCGGAGTGATGGCTCTGACCGACACCACCCTGATCGCCGTATCGCGGGGTGCGATGGACTCGATCATCCAGCAGGATCAGCGACTGGCTCGCCAGATCGGGGAGAGTATCGAACTGCGTCGGCGGGAGGCCCGGGAGGCCCTCGCCGAGGCGGCCCAAGGCGTCCGTTAATCCGGCGGCTCGAGCAGGCGCTCCAGGAACACGCGCTGGCCGGTAAGCAGTTTCACCCGCGCCACCGGCAGCGACAGCCACTCCACCCGGTCGAGTTCGGGGAACTCCCGCAGCCGCCCGGAGCCTCTCGGCCACTCCATGGTGAAGGTGTTGCTGCGGAAACCGGTGATGTCGAGGTCGGCGGCCACAGCGAAGACGGTCAGCACCTTGCCGCTGGGCTGCTTGGCCGCCCCCAAGTCCTGGACCGGTCCGTCCGGGGC
>VERS01000143.1 GCA_018882545.1 Mycobacterium sp. | reverse complement strand
GTTGTTGGGGGATGCGGGTCTGACCGCGGGGCTGCCGACCCTGCTGGGGCAGCTGCTGCCCGGGTTTTTGAGCACCCCGGCCGTGACGATCGGGCTGGCCACCGCCGCCGGTAACCTCACCGCAGCGCTCACCAGCGGCGTGGATCCCCTGGTCGCGGCGCAATCCGCGCTTAGCGCGCTGATCGCCGACCCGCAGGTGCGATCCGCGCTGGCCGGGCTGACCACCGCGATACTCGGCGGGGTCCTTGGGGACGGCGCCTCGCTGGGCGTGGTCGGCACCACGATCGCCGAGAGCGTGATCGGGCTGCTCGCGGTGGACGGTGTGCCGGGGCTGGCCGGGGAGCAAATCGGGGCCCTGGTGGCCGGGCTGTTGGGGGACAGCCCGATCACCGCGGGGGTGGCCGGGGTCCTGCAAGAAGCGGTCAGCCGCCTACTCGCGGATCCAGCACTGACGGCGGGGCTGCCGACCTTGTTGGGGCAGCTGCTGCCCGGGTTTTTGAGCACCCCGGCGGTGGCCGGCGGGCTGGCGGCGGCGGCCGGGGACCTCATCGTCGCACTCACCGGGGGAACCGATCCCCTGGCGGCGCTGAGCGCGGCGCTGCCGGGACTCATCGAAGAACCCGAGATCCGCGCGGCCGTGGGCGGACTGGTCACCCAGGTGGCGGGCGGGCTCCTCGGCGACGGCCAGCTGTTGGGTTTGGTGGGTTCGACAGTGGCGCAGGGCGTTTCGGGAATCCTGTCGGTCCAGGGGGTGCCGGCGTTCGCCGGGGAGCAGATCGGCGCCCTGGTGGCCGGGCTGTTGGGCGACACCCCCTTCGCCCAGGGCGTCGCGGCGGTGGTGGGGCAGGCGGTTGCCGGGCTGTTGGGCGAGCCGGTGATCGCGAAACTTCTGGCAACCGTCGGTGCGACCATCACCGACTTCCTCGGCCAACCGCGCATCGACTCCGTCCTGCCTGGCGCTCTCGGGCAGCTCGTCATCGCGCTGCTCGACGGACGCGACCCGACTACCGCAGCCCAGGAAGCGCTGAGCACGCTGCAGTCCCAGGCCGCATTCCGCAACGCGGTCCGCGACACGGTGCCGCAGGCGGTCAATTCGATTCTGGGCGAGACTGATGTGCGTCAGGCCCTCGCGCGGACGGCCGGATCAGTGGTCGTTGGTCTGCTCAACGAATTCGGGATCAACGTTGGCTTCCTCAACAGGCTGAGCTACCAGCTCACCAGCTCCACGGTCGAGTTCTTGCTGGCCAGCCCGGCCGTCGCCAAACTCGTGTCGACCGTGGGAGTCGGCCTGCTGAACGGCTCCTCCACCGCCGAGGTGACCAACAACGTCGTTCGAGCGGTCCTCACCGAGTGGCCATTGCAGCTGGCGTTGGGCATGTCCCTCGGAGCGGGCGTCGGTTCCCTGTTCGGCGACAACATCTTTGGGGCCGTGATTGGCGACGTGGTCGGCTTCGGCTCGTCGGTCCTGATCGCCCTCGCTGGCGGAATCACACGGCTGTTCATCGGCGGCGGTCCGGTCATCCGAGCTGCCGCCGCCGCCGGTGGTCCCATCCGCGACGGCTACTTTTTCGAACTTCTGCCGACCACCGACAATCTGTCAGCAATGAGAGCAACTGTCCTCCAGGGCCCCGATGCGGCCGCGGTTCGCAACACGTCGGCCGCAGGCAACCCGTTCACGCTCACCGAGGGCACCTTCACTCAGCCCGACGACCACACCCAGCCCGGACTCCTCAGCCTGCGGATAGCGGTGGACGGCGCGCAACTGAATCTCGGCGGCAACCAAGACGTCCAAATGCTGCTCGCGGCGAGTTTCGCGTTCGAACAACTCGACAGGCGCCAACAGTGCGACTCAGCCTCGACCGGTGCAATCCCCGGATTCGGAGCGGCACTGGCTTAATCTGTGGCGCATGCCACCCAGGCCTTCGCCGCCACCCTGGCCTGCGCCGCCACCCCGCCGGGCAGCGTCGCCGCTGTCGCGGCGGACGGCGCTGAGATATGCCGCCGCTGCACCGGCCGCACTGGGACTCGGCGCGCTCGCCGGGGCGGTCAGTGCCGCCCAGGCCTCCGCGGAGTCCCTCGGCGTCCTGCTGGACTACTCCGCCGGCGTACTCAGCGCCGCCGACATCAAGTCGGCCGGCGCGCTCGGCGCCATCCGCTATGTCTCCGACCGCCGGCCCGGCGCAACCTGGATGCTCGGCAAACCCATGCAGTTGGCCGAGGCGCGCGAGCTTTACCAGGCCGGGCTGAAGATCGTCTCCAACTATCAGTTCGGCAAGCAGGACACCGCCGACTGGTTGGGGGGACGGACCGCCGGCATCAAACACGCCAAGCGGGGATGGGAATTGCACACCGCCGCCGGTGGCCCTGCGGACGCGCCGATCTATGCCTCCATCGACGACAACCCGACCTACGAGCAGTACCGCCAGCAAGTGGCGCCCTACCTGAGGGCTTGGGAAGAGGTGCTCGACAGACAGCGGGTCGGCATCTACGGCAACTCCAAGACCATCGACTGGGCCCTACAAGACGGCATCGGATCCTGGTTCTGGCAGCACAATTGGGGCAGCCCGCGGGGCTACGTCCATCCGGCGGCGCATCTGCACCAGTTCGAGATCGACGCCCGCGAGGTGGCCGGCATCGGGGTGGACCTCAACAACATCCTCAAACCAAGATTCGGACAGTGGGCAGTCCAACAATCGCAATAGGTTACTGAAAAGTAGGTTATTGAAGATTTCGGCCTGCAAACCTGCGCCATTTATTTCGGTAAACGCTTTTTGCCTAAGTCACCGGAGTTACCGGCGTACTCGACGGTCCGACCGAGAAGTCGGCCCGAGTCGGAAACGGCCTCCGCTGCCAGATCGGTAGATAACGATTCAGTAACGATAATGCCTTGAACTGCGCAGTTGTGGCTACTCAAGCGTAACCACCAGCATGCAGCAGGTTTGGCCCAGGGACCCGACCGGCACCCCTGCCGCGGCACGGTCCTGGCGGTGGTTACCCCCGCGTAGAACTCGTCGGTAACAAATTATGTGGCCGAATTGGCCCAATTCCTATGCGACGCTAAAGCCGCGATATCGGGCCGACGCGATATCGGTCCCGAAGGAGATGCGACGTGACCATCGACGAGCATGACCGACGGCCCGCCGAGGTCTGGCAGACCCCAGAGGCCCGGGTGAGCCCGCCGGCGTTGGTGGACCGCCTCAACGGGGGCGAACCCTACGCGGTGGTGTTCGGCGGCCAGGGCTACAGCTCGTGGTTGGCCGGACTGGAGGAGATCGTCACCACCGCGGGCATCGAATCCGAACTGGCCCGCATCGTCGGAGACGCCGAGCGGATGCTGCAGCCGGTGGCCGACGAGTTGGTGGTGGCCCGGCCCGTTGGATTCGCCCCGCTGAGCTGGGCGCGAGCACTGGCCGCCGGTGAGACCGTCGGGGCGGATCTGACCTCCGCCGCGGTGTCGGTGCCCGGCGTCCTGCTCACCCAGATCGCCGCGGTTCGGGCGCTGGTCCGGCAGGGACTGGAGTTCGACGCAGCACCACCGGTCGCCACGGCTGGCCACTCCCAGGGCGTGCTGGCCGTCGAGGCCTTCAAATCCGGCGGGGGCCGTGATGCGGAGTTGCTGGCCTTGGCGCAGCTGATCGGTGCGGCCGGAACGCTCGTCGCACGACGGCGGGGGATCGTCGTCCTCGGCGACCGCCCGCCGATGGTCTCGGTGACCAACGCCGATCCCGCACGCATCGCCCACCTGCTGGAGTCGTTCGGCCGCGAAGTGCGGACTGTCTCGCCGCCGGCGCTGTCCATCCGTAACGGCCGCCGCGCCGTGGTCCTTACCGGCACCCCCGAGCAACTGTCCCGCTTCCAGTTGTACTGCGAGCAGATCTCGGAGCGGGAATCTTCCGAGCGTAAGAACAAATTGCGGGGTGGGTCGGTGTTCGCGCCGATGTTCGACCCGGTAGCAGTCGAGGTCGGATTCCACTCACCCCGACTCGCCGACGGGGTGGAACTCGTCGGCCGGTGGGCGCAGCGTGTCGGACTGGACGTTATGGCGGCCCGGGCACTGACGCAGGCCATCCTGGTCGAGCCGGTCGACTGGGTAAGGACAGTCACCGCCATCGACGACGCCGGCGCCCGGTGGATTCTCGATCTGGGGCCGAGTGACATCCTGACCCGGCTGACGGCGCCGGTGATCCGCGGACTGGGGATCGGCATAGTTCCGGCGGCCACCCGGGGCGGTCAGCGCAACCTGTTCACCGTCGGCGCTGCTCCGGAGGTCGGCAGGCCGTGGTCGAGTTACGCCCCGTCGCTGATCCGCCTGCCCGACGGTTCAGTGAAGCTGTCCACCAAGTTCACCCGGCTCACCGGCCGATCGCCGATCCTGCTGGCCGGTATGACGCCGACGACCGTCGACGCCAAGATCGTCGCCGCGGCGGCCAACGCCGGGCACTGGGCCGAACTGGCCGGCGGCGGTCAGGTCACCGAGGAGATCTTCGATCGCCGCGTCACTGAACTGATCGATCTGCTCGAACCGGGCCGCGCCGTCCAGTTCAACGCGCTGTTCCTCGATCCGTACCTGTGGAAGCTGCAGGTCGGCGGAAAGCGGTTGGTGCAGAAGGCCCGTCAGTCCGGTGCGCCGTTCGACGGTCTGGTCATCAGCGCCGGCATCCCCGAGCTCGAAGAGGCCGTCGCTCTGATCGGTGAACTCAACGACGCCGGCATCACCCACGTGTGCTTCAAGCCCGGCACCGTCGAGCAGATCCGCTCGGTCATCCGCATCGCCGCCGAGGCGCCGACCAAAGCGGTCATCGTCCACATCGAGGGCGGCCGCGCCGGCGGCCATCACTCGTGGGAGGACCTCGACGACCTGCTGCTGACCACCTACTCCGAACTGCGCTCGCAGCCCAACATCACCATCTGCGTCGGCGGCGGCATCGGCACCCCGGAACGCTCTGCGGACTATCTGACCGGTAGCTGGTCGGAGGTCCACGGCTACCCCCTGATGCCGGTCGACGGCATCCTGGTCGGTACCGCGGCGATGGCCTGCCTCGAGGCCACCACCTCGCCGGCCGTCAAGCAGCTGCTCGTCGACACCGCCGGCACCGAAGTGTGGGTGGGCGCCGGAAAAGCCCTCAACGGAATGGCATCCGGACGCAGCCAGCTCGGCGCTGACATCCACGAGATCGACAACTCCGCATCGCGCTGCGGCCGGTTGCTCGACGAGGTCGCCGGTGACGCCGACGCGGTCGCCGCGCGCCGTGACGAGATCATCGCCGCGATGGCCGTCACCGCCAAGCCGTACTTCGGTGACGTCACCGAGATGACCTACCTGCAGTGGCTGCAGCGCTATATCGAGCTGGCCATCGGTGCCGGCGACAGCACCGCCGACACCAAGACCCCTGATTCGCCGTGGCTGGACCGCACCTGGCGGGACCGCTTCGCCTCGATGCTGCAGCGGGCCGAGGCGCGGTTGAATGCCGTCGACAGCGGACCCATCGAGACACTGTTCGGCGACGGGGAACTCCTCGAGGATCCCGACGGCGCGATCGCCACGTTGCTCGCCGCGTACCCGGATGCCGCGACGGTCCTGCTGCACCCGGCTGACGCGCCGTTCTTCGTCGAGCTGTGCAAGACGCTGGGCAAGCCGGTCAACTTCGTGCCGGTGATCGACAAGGACGTCCGCCGGTGGTGGCGCAGCGACTCGCTGTGGCAGGCGCACGACGCGCGCTACAGCGCCGATGAGGTGTGCGTCATCCCGGGCACCGCCGCGGTCGCCGGCATCACCCGGGTCGACGAGCCGGTCGGTGACCTGCTGGACCGTTTTGAGAAGGCCGCGGTCGACCGCGTCCTGGACTCGGGCGCCCCGGTGGAGGCCGTGGTCTCCCGGCTGTCGGTGCGCGCGGGCCTCGGCGGTCCGCTGGGCGTCGTGCTGGACTCGCCCGATGTGCTGTGGGCCGGTCGCACCGCGATCAACCCGGTGCACCGGCTGGCGCCGCCGTCCGAGTGGCAGGTTCACGACAACCGTTCTGCGACAAACCATTCCACCGGTGCCCGGCTCGAGGTGGTGGCCACTGACCGAGTGATTCTCAGCGTCCCGCTCTCAGGTACCTGGATCGACATCGCCTTCACGCTGCCCGCCACGGTGGCCGACGGTGGCGCGCCGCTGATCATCACCCCGGACGCGGCGGCGGCCATGCGCGGCGTTCTCGCGATCGCCGCCGGCGTCGACGGCCCGGACGCGCTGCCCGAACTGGTCAACGGTTCGGCC
>VERS01000142.1 GCA_018882545.1 Mycobacterium sp. | reverse complement strand
AGGACCGCCTCGCCGGCGTCGAGGGCGTCGGCCTGGAACTGACTGCCGGCGGCCAGCCCCCGCACATCGCCGGGTGTTGGCAGAGCGAGCGCCAGCGCAGGCCGTGCGCCCCACTGCTGGCGGGTTCCGGTGGCGGTACGGACCGTCTGTAGCAACGACATTGCGCCGGTGCCGTCGACATCCGGCCACGGCAGCCCGGTGCGGCCGGCCGCCACGGCATCGTAGGCGGTGACCGAATGCGCAGGCGCCCAAGCGCTTAGCGCATCCAAAACGTCGTCGGGTGCGGCGTGACCAGCCAACCAGGCGTTGGCCCACACCGACAGCGATACGCTCGGGCACCACATGATGGAGGTGAGTGTAGTTGCTCCCTGCAGCCCCGGTCAGCGGGCGGCGTAGGGCCTGGGCCGGGCGTAACGTGGCGGTATGGGCGCCCCGCTGATCTGGCTGCTGTTTGCCCTCGCACTGGCGGCGGCGGAGACGTTGACCGGGGATATGTCCCTGTTGATGCTCAGCGGGGGCGCGCTGGCTGCGGCGGGGTCGAGCTGGCTACTGGGTCTGCCGGTGTGGGTGGACGGGGCGGTGTTCCTGGTGGTCTCGGTTCTGCTCGTCGTCCTGGTCCGTCCGGCCGCGCGCCGCCGGGTGACGTCCGGCGGCCTGCCGGAGCCGGCGCGGATGCTGGAAGGCAAGCACGCCACGGTCCTGGAGGCGGTGGGCCGCGATCATGGGAGGATCAAACTCGACGGCGAGGTCTGGACCGCGCGGCCGTTCAACGACGACGAGTCCTATGGGCCGGGGGAGCAGGTCACGGTCATGCACATCGACGGGGCAACCGCCGTGGTCTGGCGGGATTCCGCGTAGCGAAACCGCAGACGAGCCTTGAGGTGAGGAGTACACATGGACACCGCGATCGGAGGCCTGGTGGGTCTGGTGCTGGGGGCCATCGTGATCTTGGCGATCGTTATCGTCGTCAAGTCCGTTGCTCTGATTCCGCAAGCCGAGGCGGCGGTCATCGAGCGGCTGGGTCGGTATAGCAAGACGGTTTCCGGGCAGCTGACCCTGCTGGTCCCCTTCATCGACCGGATCCGGGCCAGGGTGGATCTGCGCGAGCGGGTGGTCTCCTTCCCGCCCCAGCCGGTGATCACCGAGGACAACCTGACCGTCAACATCGACACCGTGGTGTACTTCCAGGTCACCAATCCCCAGGCCGCGGTGTACCAGATCAACAACTACATCGTGGGTGTGGAGCAACTGGCCACCACCACCCTGCGCAACGTCGTCGGCGGGATGACGCTGGAGCAAACCCTGACCAGCCGTGACCAGATCAACGCGCAGTTACGCGGCGTGCTCGACGAGGCCACCAACCGGTGGGGGCTGCGGGTCGCCCGGGTGGAACTGCGCAGCATCGATCCGCCGCCGTCGATTCAGGACTCGATGGAAAAGCAGATGCGGGCCGACCGTGAGAAACGGGCGATGATCCTGACTGCCGAAGGCACCCGGGAGGCTTCGATCAAACAGGCCGAGGGCGCCAAGCAAGCCCAGATCCTGGCCGCCGAGGGTGCCAAGCAGGCCGCGATCCTGGCTGCCGAGGCCGAACGCCAGTCGCGGATCCTGCGGGCCCAGGGTGAACGGGCCGCCTCCTACCTGCAGGCCCAGGGCCAGGCCAAGGCGATCGAGAAGACATTCGCCGCGATCAAGGCCGGCCGGCCGACCCCGGAGCTGCTGGCCTACCAATACCTGCAAACGTTGCCGCAGATGGCGCAGGGGGAGGCCAACAAGGTGTGGCTGGTGCCCAGCGACTTCGGTTCGGCCCTGCAGGGTTTCACCAAACTTCTCGGCACACCCGGCGCCGACGGGGTGTTCCGCTATCAGCCCGCTCCGGCCGACACCGACGCCCCTGTTCCGCAGGACGATTCCGACGAGGTCGTGGACTGGTTTCACACCCCGGCCGATCCCGTCATCGCCGACGCGGTGGCGTACGCCGAGGCCGAGGCCCGAGCGTCGCTGCCCCCGGTCACCCCGCCGGCTGTATTAGGCGGCGCACATGACATCCACGAAACCATGCAGGAAGACATCCACGCGGATGGCACTGAACCGCCGCGGTCCGAACTGACTCAGGGCCTGCCCGGAGCGGTGTGACCTACCAGCCGAACATGCCCCACATCGGCTCGTCGGCCTCCTCGCCCATGATGCCCAGGTCGTTGGGAGTGGCCACGATATCGGCGTTACCCGGGGTTGCGCAGTCGGTGGACTGCCCGCCCGTGGCCGAACTGCCGCCGACCTGCTCACAGCTTGGCAGCAGGGGTTCTTCGCCGCCGGGTTCGGCGCCCGCGACCGGGGCCGCGCCGAGGGCCGCGGCCATCCCGGCGGCTGCCAACCAGAGGCCGATGTGTCGTTTGAGTTTCATTAACGTGCCCTTGCCTTGTCTGTCGCGTTGGCCAAAGTCTCATCCGGCCCCAGCGGTGGTCGCATTCCGCGACCTGAGCCGGACTGGCTTTTGGGCTAGCATAACCGAGAGTCACGCGCCCCTACCGCTTGCGTTTTCGTCCCGAGGAGTCCGATGTTCACAGCTCATGCTTCCCGCCGAATCGCCGCGGCTGTGCTCGGCGCCGGCGCCGTGCTGGTCACCGGTGCCGCCACCGCGTCCGCCGCGCCGGGTTGCACCGCCGGGGACATCACCGCGGTGGAAAGCCAGGTCGCCGCGGCGATGACCGGCTACTTCTTCACCCACCCGGCGGTGAACGACTTCTTCACCAGCGTGCAGGGCCTGCCCAAGTCGCAGGCGTTCAGCCAGACCCAGGCCTACCTGGCGGCCAATCCGCAGACGCAGGCCGAGATCAACGCCATCCGGGGACCGGTGTTCGACCTGCGTGCCCGGTGCAACATTCCCACCAACAGCCTCATCCGCGGGGTGCTCTGAGCTGTTGCCGGTACCGGCGCGCCTCGTAGATCAGGCCGCCGATGCCGACCGCGGCGGTACACAGCGACACCACCACCAGCTGCGGGCTGACGTGGCCGGTCATGGCATCGCCGAGGGTGACCACGGCCGCGGTGCCCGGTAGCAGTCCGGCCAGGGTCGCCAGGAAATACGGCAGGATCCGCACCGACGAAGCGGCGGCGGCGTAGTTCAGCACCGAAAACGGCACCCCCGGAATGAGTCTGAGGGACAGCACGGCCGGCCAGCCCCGAGCGCGCAACTGGGCGTCCATGGCCCCCAGGCGAGGATCAGTGACCAGCCCCGCCACCTGCCAGCCCAGCGCGCGAACCAGCCACAGCGCGATCAGTGCGCTCACCGTGCTGGCGGCGACCGCGATGGTCACGCCCAGAACTGGTCCGAACAGCAGGCCCGCTGACAGCGTGAAAGCGGTCCGGGGAAACGGCAGCACGGTGACGACGATGTGGGTCAACAGAAAGACCAGCGGGAACCACGGGCCAACGGAGGTCGCCCAGTCCCGCACCTGAAGCGCCGTCGGCAGTGGCACCAGGAGCACGACGGCGAGTGCGAAAGCGCCGGCGACGCCGGTCAGCAGCAACCGGGTGCGACCGACCTGCCGGGCCACCGCATTCCACATCAGCCCAAAGGGTACTTCTCGCCGCCTCACCGCCGCCGGACCGCCCGTGCGGCCGTTGCCGACGACGGTGATTTAGCCTGAAACCTGGCCGGTCCCCGCGATCCGGCCACGACCCGCCCGCCAAGTGCCCGCCCCGACCCCAGGAGCTGCCGGTGCCCCCAGTCCAGGAGGAGACCGTCGCGGGTTTGCAGCAGGCCCGCGCCCGGTGGCGCGAGGCGGTCGCCGCTGTTCTGGAAAAGGGGGCATCGGCAAGGACGAGCGCCGACGGGCAGGCCGAGCCGGAACGGCTGCTGGACTCCGACACCTACGAGGGATTCCCGGTTCGAGCCCTCTACACCGGCCTGGACGCCCGGCCCGCGCCGCCGCTGCCCGGCCGGTGGCCCTTCCTGCGCGGCGGTGACGGCACGCGCGATGTGCTGGCCGGCTGGAAGGTCGCCGAGGAGTTCCCCGGCCCGGGGTTCACCGGCGGGCCCGCCGAGGGCAACAGCGCCGTGCTCGACGCGCTGGTCAAGGGCGTCAGCGCTGTGGTTCTACGGATGGACGACACCGGTATCGCCGCGGCGGACCTGCACCGCTGGCTTGATGGCGTCTACCTGGAACTGGCCCCGATCGTGATCGACGCCGGACCTCGGTTCCGGGTCGCCGCCGCGGCGCTGCTGGCCCTGCTGCCGACGGCGCCCCCCGCGCAAGCCGGCACGCCGCCGCCGGTGTCGATCGACCTGGGTTCTGATCCGCTGACCGCCGCGTTCACCGGTCGGCCCGGCCCGGGTGTCGACGATGTCGTCGCAGTGGCTGCGGAACTGGTCGCGTACCCCGGTGTGCGGGCGGTCACCGTGGACGGTCGCGCTTTTCACAACCGCGGCGCCAACGCGGCCTGGGAACTCGCCGGAGTCATTGCCGCCGCGACCGACTATCTCCGGTTGTTCGCTGATGCCGGGATCGGGATCGGCGCGGCGCTGCCCCTGATCAGTTTCCGGCTCGCAGCCGACGACGACCAGTTCATGACAATTGCGAAATTCCGCGCCGTGCGTCAACTCTGGGCGCGGGTGGCCGAGGTGCTCGGGCATCCCGATCGCGGAGCCGCGCGGGTGCACGCGGTCACCTCCACGCCGATGATGACCCAGCGTGACCCCTGGGTGAACATGCTGCGCACCACGGTGGCTGCCTTCGGTGCCGGCGTCGGTGGCGCCGACACCGTGCAGGTACTGCCCTTCGACGTCGCGATACCGGGCGGATTGCCCACGGCGAAGCCGGACTTCGCTCGCCGGATCGCCCGCAACACCCAACTGCTCCTGCTCGAGGAATCCCATCTGGGCCGGGTGATGGATCCGGCCGCTGGATCGTGGTACGTCGAGGATCTCACCGAAACCCTTGCCGCCCAAGCGTGGTCGCACTTCCAACAGATCGAGTCCCGCGGCGGATTCCAGCAGGCGGGGGAGTACATCGGCGCCGAGGTGGATGCGATCAGCAGCCAGCGCGCCGACGACATCGCCCACCGCCGGACCGCGATCACCGGTGTCAACGAGTTCCCCAATCTCGCCGAGGCGCCGTTGCCGCCCTCGCCGCCGCCGCCGCCGCCGACGGCGACGGCGACGGCGACGGCGACGGTGCAGCGTTACGCGGCCGGGTTTGAGGCTCTGCGCGATCGCTCCGATGCCCACCTGAAGCGCACCGGGACCCGGCCGACAGTGCTGCTGTTGCCACTCGGGCCGTTGGCGGAGCACAACATCCGGGCCAGCTTCGCGGCGAATCTGCTGGCCTCCGGTGGTATCGAGGCCGTCAACCCGGGAACCGTGTCTCCCGGCGTCATCGCCGAGGTGGTCCAGCGGTGCCCGGCCCCCGTCGCGGTGATCTGTGGCAGCGACACCCGGTACACCGCCGAGTCGGCCGCAGTCGTGGCGGCCGCCCGTTCGGCCGGTGTTGAGCACATCCTGCTCGCGGGGTCTGAGCGGACCGTTGCCGATCTGCCGGCGGCATCGCGGCCCGACGGCTACCTGACGGCGAAAATGAATGCGGTGGCTGCGCTTTCGGCGCTGCTCGCCCGAGCGGGGGCATGATATGACCGCCCGCATCGCGGTGGCGAGTTTCGCCGATGTGCCCCTGCACGGACCGGAGGTGCCCGCGGCGCCGGGTCCCGCCGACGCCGTGCACCTGGTGGCGGCCGCGGCTGCCGCCCACGGCTACACACCCGCACAACTGGACTGGTCGACCCCGGAGGGAATCGTCGTCAAGCCCCTCTACATCGGGGTGGACCGAGACCTGGCGGTGGCGGCCGGCTACCCGCTGGACAGCCTCCCCGGGGAACCCCCGTTCCTGCGCGGGCCCTATCCGACGATGTACGTCAACCAGCCCTGGACCATCCGCCAGTACGCCGGATTTTCCACCGCCGCGGACTCCAACGCGTTCTACCGCCGCAACCTGGCCGCCGGGCAGAAGGGCCTCTCAGTGGCATTCGATCTGGCCACCCACCGGGGCTACGACTCCGACCATCCCCGGGTGCAGGGTGACGTCGGAATGGCCGGGGTCGCGATTGACTCGATCCTGGACATGCGCGAGCTCTTCGACGGGATCGACCTGGCCGGGGTGTCGGTGTCGATGACGATGAACGGTGCGGTGCTGCCGATTCTCGCCCTCTACGTGGTGGCCGCCGAGGAGCAGGGTGTTCCGCCGGAGAAGCTGGCCGGGACCATTCAGAAC
>VERS01000141.1 GCA_018882545.1 Mycobacterium sp. | reverse complement strand
GGTTCCAGTTGTTGCGGCCGGTCAAAGGTGAGGACCGCTACTTCGTTGTCACCCGGTGGGAGTCCGAAGAGGCCTTTCAGGCCTGGGCGTCCGGACCGGCGATTGCCGCCCATGCGGGCGAACGGGCCAACCCGGTGTCAACCGGCGCCTCGCTGCTGGAGTTCGAGGTTGTGATGGACGTTGCCAGCTCCGACCAGCCCTAGGCCTCGACGCGTCGCAGTATTCGCCGCCGCGCTGGCCTCCGCCACCTGCCTGGCGACCGGTTGCGCGGCCCCGCCGGCACCGTCTGCCGCCGGCACGCAGATCGTCCTGAACACCCCGCAGGGTGTGCGTGCCCAGCAGGTTCTGGACATGCTCAACTCCGACTGGCCCATCGGCACCCAAAGCGTGGCGACCCTGGCCGCCCCGGACATGGTCGACCCGATCACCGCCAGCCTGGACGCGCTGTGGTCGGACCGCCCCTACACACTCAGCGGGGTGGACATCGGGGCCGGTTCGGCCCGGCTGCACCTGATCAGTTCCTTCGGGGCCCAGCAGGACATCGAATTGCGGACCGATGACCAGACCATGGTGAGTCGCCTGGTGGCCCAAACCCAACCCCCGGTCATCGACTCCTGGGCTGACGTCGACACCGCTCTGGGCCGAACCGGTGCGCGTTATTCCTGGCAGGTTTCGAAGGTCGACCGGGGCCACTGCGCGAAGGTCGCCGGAACGAACACCGCCGAATCGCTGCCGCTGGCATCCATCTTCAAGACCTACGTTCTCTACGCCGTCGAAGATGCCGTCCGCGCCGGCACCTTGAGTTGGGGGGACCTGCTCACCATCACCGCGGAGGCCAAGAAACTCGGCTCGTCGGGCTTCGACGAACTTCCGCCCGGATCGCAGATCACCGTTCGGCAGGCCGCCGGCAAGATGATCGCGACCAGCGACAACATGGCGACCGACCTGCTGATCGGGCGCGTCGGGACCCGGGCGGTGGAGCAGGCGTTGATCAGCGCCGGACACCACGATCCGGCCAGCATGACGCCGTTTCCGACGATGCGGGGAATCTTCGCGGTCGGCTGGGGCAACCCGGACATACGGGAGCAGTGGAAGTCGGCTTCGCCGTCAGACCGGGCGGTGTTGCTGCGGGAGGCCAACTCCCGCCCCTACCGACCGGACCCCCAGCGCACCCGCTCCCCCGGCTCGGCTTACGGGGCGGAGTGGTACGGCACCGCCGAGGACATCTGCCGGGTGCACGCACGGTTGCAGCACAATGCCGTCGGCGCTGCGGCACCGGTGCGCGACATCATGTCCGAGGTGGCAGGCATCGACCTAGACCGCACCGAGTGGCCCTACATCGGGGCCAAGGCCGGCAACCTGCCGGGGGATCTGACCTTCAGCTGGTACGCCGAGGACCGGACCGGGCAGGCCTGGGTGGTCAGCTTCCAGCTCAACTGGCCGCGCTATCACGGCGCCAACGCCGGCGGCTGGGTGATGACCATCATCAAGCAGGTTTTCGGCCTGCTGCCGGCCTACCGGTGACGGCCCACCTGGACCTCGTGTCGGTCTAATCCGCAGTGGTGATGACTGCGGCGGTCGCGTCGGCGAGATCCGGCTCGATGGGTGTCCGCTTGGGCCCACCGCTGAAGGTGAACTTCGCGTTCTCCCCGGCACCCTCGCCGTCCCAGTTCTCCACGTCGACGGTCACCAGCTGTCCCGGGCCGACCTCCTCGAAGAGGATCTTCTCGCTCAGCGCATCCTCGATCTCCCGCTGGATGGTCCGGCGCAACGGTCGGGCTCCCAGCACCGGGTCGAAGCCCCGCTTGGCCAGCAGCGACTTGGCCCTGTCGGTGAGGTCCATGTCCATGTCCTTGGCCTTCAGCTGTTTGGCCACCCGGCCGATCATGAGGTCGACCATCTGGATGATCTCGTCCTGCGTCAGCTGATGGAACACGATGATGTCGTCGATGCGGTTGAGGAACTCCGGGCGGAAGTGCTTCTTGAGCTCGTCGTTGACCTTCTGCTTCATCCGCTCGTAGTTGTTGTCCCCGCCGCCCTGGGTGAAGCCCAGCCCGACCGCCTTGGAGATGTCGGAGGTGCCCAGGTTCGAGGTGAAGATCAGGACGGTGTTCTTGAAGTCCACCGTGCGGCCCTGGCCGTCGGTGAGGCGGCCGTCCTCGAGCACCTGCAGCAGGGTGTTGTAGATCTCCTGGTGCGCCTTCTCGATCTCGTCGAACAGCACCACCGAGAACGGCTTGCGGCGCACCTTCTCGGTGAGCTGGCCGCCCTCCTCGTAACCGACGTACCCGGGGGGCGCGCCGAACAGCCGCGAGGCGGTGAACCGGTCGTGGAACTCGCCCATGTCGATCTGGATGAGCGCGTCGTCGTCGCCGAACAGGAACTCGGCGAGCGCCTTGGACAACTCGGTCTTTCCGACGCCGGACGGGCCGGCGAAGATGAACGATCCGGAGGGCCGCTTGGGATCCTTCAGACCAGCGCGGGTGCGGCGGATGGCCTTGGAGACGGCCTTGACCGCGTCGGACTGGCCGATGATCCGCTTGTGCAGTTCGTCTTCCATCCGCAGCAGCCGAGTGGTCTCCTCCTCGGTCAGCTTGAACACCGGGATGCCCGTCCAGTTGCCCAGCACCTCGGCGATCTGCTCGTCGTCGACCTCTGCGACAACGTCCATATCACCTGCGCGCCATTGCTTTTCGCGCTCGGCCCGCTGGGCCACCAGCTGCTTCTCCTTATCCCGCAGCGAAGCGGCCTTCTCGAAGTCCTGCGCGTCGATGGCGGACTCCTTCTCCCGCCGCGCATCGGCGATCTTCTCGTCGAACTCGCGCAGGTCCGGCGGCGCGGTCATCCGGCGGATCCGCATCCGGGCACCGGCCTCGTCGATCAGGTCGATTGCCTTGTCCGGCAGGAATCGGTCGTTGATGTAGCGGTCGGCCAGGGTGGCCGCGGCGACCATCGCGGCGTCGGTGATCGACACCCGGTGGTGCGCCTCGTAGCGGTCCCGCAGACCCTTGAGGATCTCGATGGTGTGCGCCACCGAGGGTTCGCCGACCTGAACCGGCTGGAAACGGCGCTCCAGAGCGGCGTCCTTCTCGATGTACTTGCGGTACTCGTCGAGCGTGGTGGCGCCGATGGTCTGCAGTTCACCGCGGGCCAGCTTGGGCTTGAGGATGGACGCCGCGTCGATCGCGCCCTCGGCGGCACCGGCGCCGACCAGAGTGTGCAACTCGTCGATGAACAAGATGATGTCGCCGCGGGTGTTGATCTCCTTGAGCACCTTCTTGAGCCGCTCCTCGAAGTCACCGCGGTAGCGGCTGCCGGCCACCAACGACCCGAGATCCAGGGTGTAGAGCTGCTTGTCCTTCAGCGTCTCGGGCACCTCGCCGTTGACGATGGCCTGGGCCAGACCCTCCACCACCGCGGTCTTGCCCACCCCGGGCTCACCGATGAGCACCGGGTTGTTCTTGGTGCGCCGGGACAGCACCTGCATGACCCGCTCGATCTCCATTTCCCGGCCGATAACCGGGTCGAGCTTGCCCTCCATCGCCGCCGCGGTCAGGTTGCGGCCGAACTGGTCGAGCACCAGCGAGGTCGACGGGCTGCCGGACTCGCCGCCCCGGCCGCCGGTTCCGGCCTCGGCGGTCTCCTTGCCCTGGTAGCCGGAGAGCAGCTGGATGACCTGCTGGCGCACCCGGGTCAGCTCTGCACCCAGCTTGACCAGAACCTGGGCCGCCACCCCCTCGCCCTCCCGAATCAGGCCGAGCAGAATGTGCTCGGTGCCGATGTAGTTGTGGCCCAGTTGCAGTGCCTCGCGCAGGCTCAGTTCCAGTACCTTCTTGGCCCGCGGGGTGAACGGAATGTGACCGGACGGGGCCTGCTGGCCCTGGCCGATGATCTCCTCCACCTGCGAGCGCACCCCCTCCAGGGAGATGCCGAGGGACTCCAGGGACTTGGCGGCCACGCCCTCGCCCTCGTGGATGAGGCCCAGAAGGATGTGCTCGGTGCCGATGTAGTTGTGGTTGAGCATCCGGGCTTCTTCCTGAGCCAGGACGACCACCCTGCGGGCGCGATCGGTGAATCTCTCGAACATCGCCTGTTACCTGCTTCCGTCGTTACGCGGCGTCACCGCGCACCTGAAAGTCCACTCTAGTGGGCGGCGCCGGGAGGTGCGTTCCCCTGGATGCCGACTGACCAGTCGGCGCGGACATACTGTGCAACGCCACCGGCGGCCGATTCGTTTCCGCGCGCCGCCGACCGGCGCTTCGCGTCCAGCGAAATCGGGAGGATCGCGTCTAACTGGCGGCGTGGAAGGCCTCGATCACCTCGGCCGGGATCCGGCCGCGGGTCGAGACCTTGTGGCCGTTGCGCCGGGCCCAGTCGCGGATGGCGGCACTTTGCTCGCGGTCGATCGAACCCCGCCCGGCCCGGCCCGGCGCACCGGGCCGGCCCCGCCGACGCCCGCCGACGCGGCGTCCGGCCTCAATCCACTGTTTGAAATCCTCGCGCAGTTTCTTCGCATTCTTGGCGGAGAGATCAATCTCATAACTCACGCCGTCGATGGAGAATTCGACGGTCTCGTCGGCAGGACCCTCACCGTCGAAATCGTCGACGAGGGTGACGGTCACTTTTTTTGCCATGTTTTGGTGGAGTCCTTCTGTGCGCCGAGGACGCGATTTACGTCGGATGATAATGTGCCATAAAGTCCGGCCGGAGCACAACAATTGCGCCCGTACCGTTCCGGAACGGTCCGATTCAGTGCCGGTGCCTAACAATCGGGAACAAAACCGTATCCCGAATTGAGAGCCCGGTGAGGACCATCAACAAACGGTCTATTCCCATGCCGGTTCCGGTTGTCGGCGGCATACCGTATTCCATTGCCGCCAGAAAATCCTCGTCCAGTGCCATCGCCTCGTCGTCACCGGCCGCCGCCGCTCGGGCCTGGGCCTCGAACCGCTCCCGCTGGATGACCGGGTCGATCAGTTCGGAATACCCGGTGGCCAACTCGATTCCGCGGACGTAGAGGTCCCACTTCTCGGTGACCCCGGCGGTGCTGCGGTGTTCCCGGGTCAGCGGTGTGGTCTCCACCGGGAAATCCTTGACGAAGGCCGGGGAGTGCAACGTGGGACCCACGGTGTGTTCCCACAACTCCTCGACAAGTTTTCCGTGGCCGTAGCCGCGGTCCCGGGGAACATCCAGACCGAGTCGGTCGGCCGTGGCCCACAGGTGTTGCGCAGGGGTCTGCGGGGTGATCTGCTCACCGAGAGCGGCGGACAAAGAGGGATACATTTCAATCGACGGCCATTCGCCATCGAGGTCATAACTGGTTCCGTCCGGTAAAGAAACTTCCCGGGTGCCGAGAGCCTCGTCGGCGACCTCCTGAACAAGTTCGCGGATCATCACGGCCGAGTCGTCATAGGTGGCCCACGCCTGGTAAGTCTCCAGCATGGCGAATTCAGGAGAGTGAGTCGAGTCGGCGCCTTCGTTGCGGAAATTCCGATTGAGTTCGTAAACCTTTTCCATTCCCCCGATCACGCACCTCTTGAGGAACAATTCCGGGGCGATCCGCAGGTACAGGTCGGCGTCGAGGGCATTGGAATGGGTCACGAACGGGCGCGCGGCGGCGCCCCCGGCAAGGGTTTGCAGCATCGGGGTCTCGACCTCCAGAAACCCGCGACGCTCCAGACCGTTGCGGACCGCCCGCACCACCGCAATGCGCTGGCGGGCCACGGCCCGGGCCTGCGGGCGCACGATCAGGTCCACATAGCGTTGCCGGACCCGGGCTTCCTCACTCATCTCCCGATGCGCCACCGGAAGCGGCCGCAATGCCTTGGCGGCCATCTGCCAGGAGTCGGCCTGAACGGACAGCTCACCGCGCCGAGAGCTGATCACCTCACCGTGGACGAAGACGATGTCACCCAGATCGACATCGGCCTTCCAGGCCTCCAAGGCCTCCGCTCCGACGCCGGCCAGACTGATCATGGCTTGCAGTTGGGTTCCGTCGCCTTCCTGCAGTGTGGCGAAGCACAGTTTTCCGGAGTTGCGGGAGAAGACCACCCGACCGGCGACGCCGACGATCTGACCGGTACCGGTGTCGGCGGGAAGATCCGGGTGGGCGGCCCGGATCTGGGCCAGCGAGTGGGTCCGCGGCACCGAGACCGGATAGGCCTGCCGACCCTCGTCGAGCAGGCGTTGGCGTTTGCCCTGCCGGATCCGGAACTGCTCGGGCAGGTCCTCCGAAGGTTCCCTGCCGATTGCCGGCGCCTCGTCCGGACCCACCGCATCGCTCACGGCGTGCCAGCTTAAGG
>VERS01000734.1 GCA_018882545.1 Mycobacterium sp. | reverse complement strand
TCGTCGTAGATCCCGACGGCCAGTCGGTGCACGCGGGTCTCCCCGGCGCCCGGAGTCGCCCCGCCCTGGCGGATGGTGAACCGGGTGAACCGCCCGGAGCCGTCGACCTCGAACTCCGGGTAGAGGGTGTTCAGGCCGGTGGTCTTCAGCCACTGCCGGCCCCAATCGGACAGGTCCCGGCCGGAGGCCTTCTCCAGCGCGCCCAGCAGATCGTCGAAGGTGGCGTTGTCAAAGGCATGCGCGGCGAAGTAGTCGCGCAGACCGGCCAGGAAGTGCTCCAGGCCGACGTAGGCCACCAGTTGTTTGAGCACGCTGGCGCCCTTGGCGTAGGTGATGCCGTCGAAGTTGACCTCGACGGCGTGCAGGTCCGGGATGTCGGCAGCCACCGGATGGGTGGACGGCAACTGGTCCTGGCGGTAGGCCCAGGACTTCTCCACATTGGCGAAGGTCGTCCAGGCCTGGGTGTATTCGGTGGCTTCGGCCTGGCAGAGCACCGAGGCGAAGGTGGCGAAGGATTCGTTGAGCCACAGGTCATCCCACCATCGCATGGTGACCAGGTCGCCGAACCACATGTGCGCCATCTCGTGCAGCACCGTCTCGGCGCGCCGCTCGTAGGAGGCCCGGGTGACCTTGCTGCGGAAGACGTAGTCCTCCAGGAAGGTCACCGCCCCGGCGTTCTCCATCGCCCCGGCGTTGAACTCCGGCACGAACAACTGGTCGTACTTGCCGAACGCGTAGGGCACCCCGAAATTGCGGTGGTAGAAATCGAAGCCCTGTTTGGTCTCGGTGAACAGCCGCTCGGCGTCCATATGGTCGGCCAGCGAGGCGCGACAGAAGATTCCCAGCGGGATCTCACCGTGGGAGTCGCGGTAGACGTCGCGCCAAACCGCATAGGGCCCGGCCACCAGTGCCACCAGGTAGGTGCTCATCTTCGGGGTGGTGGCGAAGGTGTGCACGACGGTATCGCCGCGGCGTTCGGCCGACACCGGGGCGCCGTTGGAGATCACCTGCCAGTCCGCCGGCGCGGTGACGGTCATGTCGAAGACGGCCTTGAGGTCGGGCTGGTCGAAGCAGGCGAACATCCGTTTGGCGTCGGCGGTCTCGAACTGCGAGTACAGATACACCGCCCCGTCGACCGGGTCGAGGAAACGGTGCAGACCCTCACCGGCGTTGGAGTAGTAGCAATCGGCTTCCACCACTAGAACGTTGTCGCGGGCCAACCCGATCAGCGGGATGCCGGTGGACTCGTCGTACCCGGACACGTCGATGTCGTGGCCGTTGAGCACCGCCCGGTGCACCCGGTCGGCGGCCAGGTCGATGCGGGTGTCCGCGCCGGGAAGGGCCTCGAACTCCACAGTCGTCGTCGAGCGGAAGGTCTTGTCCGAACCGGTCAGATCCAACTCGATCCGATAGCGATCCACGGTCACCAGGGCCGCGCGCTCGACGGCCTCGTTGCGGGTCAGATTGGGAAGCACGGGCTCCAACC
>VERS01000733.1 GCA_018882545.1 Mycobacterium sp. | reverse complement strand
GCGTCGCGGTGCGGGTGGGCCACCACTGCGCCGCCCCCCTGCATCGGCGATTCGGCGTGGCGGCCACGGTTCGGGCGTCGTTCGCGGTGTACAACACCCTCGACGAGGTGGACCGGCTGATCGCCGGAGTCCGGCGCGCGATCGCGTTCTTCTCGGGGGAGACCCGGTGAGGCTGGAGCAGATCTACCAGGACGTGATCCTCGACCACTACAAGCGCCCGCACCACCGCGGCCTGCGGGAACCGTTCGCCGCCGAGGTCCATCACGTCAACCCGACCTGCGGGGACGAGGTGACCCTGCGGGTCAGGCTGTCCGCGGACCGCGACCGGGTGACCGACGTCTCCTATGACGGGCAGGGGTGCTCGATCAGCCAAGCCGCCACCTCGGTGCTCACCGACCAGGTGATCGGGCACACCGTCGGGGATGCGCTCAAGACCGTCGAGGCGTTCAACGAGATGATCACCTCGCGGGGCAGCGTCGCAGGTGACGAGGCGTTGATCGGCGACGGGATCGCCTTCGCCGGAGTCGCCAAATATCCGGCGCGGGTCAAATGCGCCCTGCTGGGCTGGCTGGCGTTCAAGGACGCCGTGGCGCGGGCATCCGGACAGATGGAGGAGAACACATGACCGACACCGTTTCCGCGGAGTTCATGGCTGATCTGGAGGAGGCGATGCGCGACGTGGTGGACCCCGAGTTGGGCATCAACGTCGTCGACCTCGGCCTGGTCTACGGGCTCAACGTGGAGGAAGCCGACGCCGGCACCGTGGCCGTCATCGACATGACGCTGACCTCGGCGGCCTGCCCGCTCACCGATGTGATCGAGGACCAGACCCGGGGTGCGCTGGTCGGGGCCGGTCTGGTCAACGAGATCAGGATCAATTGGGTCTGGAACCCGCCGTGGGGACCGGACAAGATCACCGACGACGGCCGCGAGCAGCTGCGGGCGCTGGGGTTCACGGTCTGAACGCGCGACGGTGCCGGGGAACAGAACCGCGCACCGCGACGTTGCCGCTGTCATGGCAACCCGTGACCTGACCCAGCAGGACTTCAACGACACCATCACCGGCAACGACATCGTGCTGGTCGACTTCTGGGCGTCCTGGTGCGGTCCGTGCCGCGCCTTCGCGCCGACCTTCACCAAAGCCTCCGAACAGCACCCCGACATCGTGTTCGGCAAGGTCGACACCGAGGCCGAGGAGCAGTTGGCCGCTGCGGCCGAGATCCGGGCCATCCCGACGCTGATGGCGTTCAAAAAGGGCCACCTGGTGTTCAACCAGGCCGGCGCACTGCCGCCGGCGGCCCTGGACGACCTCATCAAGCAGGTTCGCGACTTCGACCTCGACGCCGCGATCGCCGAGTCCGCAACCGACCTCTGAGAGCCGCGCACGCGATAGCGTGCAACGGTGAGTCAGCCCGGTTTCGGCCCGTTCCTGCGCGTCGACCGTCCGCATCCGCACCTCGCCCTGGTCACCCCTAACCGCCCCGAGCG
>VERS01000140.1 GCA_018882545.1 Mycobacterium sp. | reverse complement strand
GTCCAGGAGCGGGGCGTTCACCGACCCACCACCTTCGTTCCGACGGGTCTGCCGCTGAGTGCGGCCAAAACGATATGGGCCACCCGCCCGTCGATGACCTGCGCGCTGGGCACCCCGGCGTCCACCGCGCGCAGGCAGGCCTCGATCTTGGGCACCATGCCCGATTCGAGGCCGGGAAGCAGATCGGCCAGAGTCGCGGCGTCGATCTCGCTGACCAGTGAATCGCGGTCGGGCCAGCGGGTGTAGAGGCCCGCCACGTCGGTGAGCATCAGCAGCGTCTGCGCACCCAGCGCCTCGGCGACCGCCGCGGCGGCGGTATCGGCATTGATGTTGTGCACCACCCCACCGGCGTCCGGCCCTACGGTCGACACCACCGGAATACGCCCGCCGGCAATGAGATCGGCCAGGAGCGCGGTGTCGACCTTGTCGACGTCGCCGACCAGCCCGATATCGGTCGCCACGCCGTCGACGGTGACACTGCGGCGCACGGCGGTGAAGGTCCGGGCATCCTCACCGGTGATACCGACGGCGTAGGGCCCGTGCGCGTTGATCAAGTTGACCAGTTCACGGCCCACCTGACCGAACAGCACCATGCGGGCGATATCGAGCACCTCGGGGGTGGTCACTCGGAAGCCGCCCCTGAACTCGCCGGGGATGCCGAGTTTGGCCAGCATCGCGCTGATCTGCGGACCGCCGCCGTGCACCACCACCGGGTGGACGCCGGCATCGCGCAACGCCACCACATCAGCGGCGAATGCCGTCTTGAGCGCGTCGTCAGTCATGGCGTTGCCGCCGTACTTGAGGACGACGATCGCGTCCCGCAGCGAGTCCAGGGTCATGAGCTGTACGCCGAGTTCTCTTCGACGTAGGCATGCGACAGGTCGGTGGTTCGAATGGTGGCCTCGCCGTCCCCGAGTTTGAGGTCGATGACCACCGCGATGTCCGAGCCGGAGAGGTCCACCTCGCGCGCGCCCTCCGCCCCGGCGCCGTCGATACAGACCGGGTTTCCGTTGAACGAGACGGCGATCCGGGCCGGATCGACGACGAAGGGCACCATACCGACCGCCGCGAGCACCCGCCCCCAGTTCGGATCCGAGCCGAACATCGCGGTCTTGACCAGGCTGTCCCGAGCGACCGCTCGGGCCGCGGTGACGGCCTCTGCCTCGCTGGGCGCACCGGTCACGGTCACCGACACCCGCTTGGTGACACCCTCGGCGTCGGCCTGCATCTGGGCACAGAGGTCGTCGCACACCCGCAGCACCGCATCATCGAGATGCTCCTGGGGCGGCCGGATCTCACTGGCGCCGGAGGCCAAGAGCAGCACGGTGTCGTTGGTCGAACAACAACCGTCGACGTCGAGGCGGTCGAAGGTGCGGGCTGCTGCACGCCGAAGTGCAGCGTCGAGGGCAGCGGGTTCGGCGACGGCATCCGTGGTCAACACCACCAACATGGTGGCCAGCGACGGCGCGAGCATTCCCGCACCCTTGGCCATCCCGCCGACCGTCCAGTTCTCCTGCGACCCCGGGGAATGATGCAGCGCAACCTGTTTGGGCACGGTGTCCGTGGTCATGATCGCCCTCGCCGCCTCGTCCCCGCCGAGCAGCCCGGCGTGGACTTCGTGGACGATCTCAGTAATGCCGGCGAGCATCTTGTCCATCGGCAACCGGTCCCCGATCAGACCGGTCGAACAGACCGCCACCTCGATCGGTCCGGTTTCGGTGCCCCAGTTCGACAGTGCCGAGGCGACCGCTTCAGCGCAGGCGTGGGTGTCCTGAAAACCCGGCGGACCGGTGCAGGCGTTGGCACCACCGGAGTTGAGCAGGACCGCGCGCAATCTGCCGGTGGACAGCGCCTGGCTGGTCCACAGCACCGGGGCGGCCTTGACCTGGTTGCGGGTGAAGACCCCGGCCGCGCAGTGGTCCGGGCCTTCGTTGAAGACCAGGGCCAGATCGGGTGCGCCACTGGCTTTGATCCCGGCGCAGATGCCGGTGGCGCGGAAGCCCGCCGGCGCGGTGACACCCTGGGTGCGCAGCAGCCTCACGGGGCCACCCCCGTCACCGGCAGTCCCTGCGTCTCGGGCAGGCCCAAGGCCAGGTTCATGGACTGCACCGCGGCCCCCGCTGTTCCCTTCACCAGGTTGTCGATCGCACACACCGCGACCAGCATCCCTGCCTCGGCGTCAACGGCGACTGCGAGTTGGGCGGCGTTGCTGCCGATCACCGAGCCGGTGCGGGGCAGCTGCCCTTCAGGCAGCAGGTAGACGAATGGTTCTGCAGCGTAGGCTTTCTCGTAGACCTCGCGAAATCCCTCGGCTGACTCGGCGACAGGAGCGGTACAGGTGGCCAGGATGCCCCGCGCGGTGGGGATGAGCACCGGGGTGAACGACACCCTGACCGGCCGGTCGGTCACCGCCCGCAGGCCCTGGGCGATCTCCGGGGTGTGCCGGTGCACACCGGCGACGTTGTAGGCCCGGGCAGAGCCGATCACTTCCGAGGCCAGCAGGTCGACCTTGGCCGCCCGGCCGGCGCCGGAGGTGCCGCTGACCGCCACGACGGTGACGGCCGGTTCAACGAGGCCGGCGGCCACGGCGGGCAGCATCGCCAACAGCGCGGCGGTCGGATAGCAGCCCGGAACCGCGATGCGCCGGGCGCCGCGCAGCCGCTCGCGGCCGCCTGGGAGTTCGGGCAGCCCGTACGGCCAGCTTCCGGCGTGATCGGATCCGTAGAAGCGCCGCCAGTCCCCGGCGTCGGTCAACCGAAAGTCTGCGCCGCAGTCGATGACCACCGTGTCGGGGCCGAGTCGTTCGGCGATCTCCGCCGAGTTGCCATGCGGCAGGGCAAGAAACACGACGTCGTGGTCGGCCAGCGCCTCGACGTCGGTGGGCTCGAGCACTCGCTGGCTCAACGGGGGCAGATGCGGGTGGTGCTCGCCCAGAGCGGTTCCCGCGCTCGCCGCGGCCGTCAGGGCACCGATGGTCAGCGACCCGTCTCCGTAGCCGGGGTGACCCAGCAGGAGTCGCAGGATCTCCCCGCCGGCGTAGCCGCTGGCGCCGGCCACCGCAACAGATGTCACCGGTGCATTGTGCATTATTATGCACCTTGCTGCAAATTCATTACTCGCCGCCTCCCCCGCCGAGCAGACATAAACGTCCCCGACGCGCCGACATTCCAGGGTCGTTTGTGTCTGCTCGCGGGGAGACCGGAGCGGGGAGACCGGCGGGGGACGGTCAGCTGCGCAGGACGGCGCCCAGGCGGTCGGCGGCCGCGGCCACGGCGCCGTCGCGGGCAGCGCTGGCCTCGTCCTCGGTCAGGGTGCGGTCGGCGGCGCGGAACCGCAACGCCAAGGTCAGCGATTTGCGGCCCTCCCCGACCTGGGGTCCGGTGTAGACGTCGAACAACGAGACGTCCTCCAGCAGGGTTCCGGCCCCGTCGCGGACGGCGTCAATGACCGCACTTGCCGCCACGGCGGCGTCGACCACCAGACTGAGGTCCTGAAAGACCGCCGGGAACGGCGACACCTGCGGGGCGGGCAGGCGTTGCGGCACCGGTATCGCATCGAGGTCGAGTTCGACCGCGCACGTGCCCCGGGGCAGTCCGGACCGTTCCACCGCCGCCGGGTGCAACTGGCCGGCGTACCCGACCACCCGTCCGTCGACGCTGACCTCGGCACACCGCCCGGGATGCCAGGGAAGGTGCTGGGCCGCTCGCAGCGTCACCTCGACTCCGCTGGCCCGGGCGATGACCCGGACCGCTTCGAACGCGTCGGCGGCCTCCACCGGCCGGCCCGGCCCCCACGGCCCGCGTGGTTCCCGCAGGCCGCACAGCACCGCGGCCACGTGCACCGGCTGGCGCGGTAGCGAGGCGTCCAGCCCGGCGATCTCGGTGTCGGTGGGGCGCCGGTCGGTGGGGATCAAGCCCACCGCGCGGGTGTGTCCGGTGGGTTGGACCACCTGCGCAATCGCAAAAAGTGCGACGTCACCGAAACCGCGGGAGACGTTGCGCGACAACGCTTCCAACAACGCAGGCAGCAGCGTGGTCGCGAGATCCGGCCGGTCGGCGTCTAGCGGGTTCAATACCGCGGTGGTGTCGCGGCGCGGGTCGTCGGCGGGCAGACCCCACTGGTCGAACACGGTGACCGGTAGGAACGGCGTGGGCAGCACCTCGACGAACCCGGACAGCGCCAGGGCCTTTCCGACTGCCCGGCGGCGTTTCTGGGCGGCGGTCAAGCCGCGCCCGGCGGGGGCCGCGGGCAGTACCGACGGGATGACCTCCAGGCCTTCCAGCCGCAGCGCCTCCTCGACCAGATCCGCGGGCTGGGCCAGGTCGGGCCGCCAACTCGGCGGGGTGACGATCAGATAACCCGGGTCGGCGTCGGCGGTGACTGTCGCGCCGATCTGGGTGAGGCGGGCCACCGTGGCGCCGTCCGGGTAGCTCACCCCCGCGGTGCGGTCGGGCAGGTCGACGGGTAATCGGATCGGCGGCGGGCGGAAGTCACCCCGCGGCGGGTCCCCGCGCCAGTCGGTGAGGGCGGATTGCACGGTGCCGCCGGCGATATCGGCCAGCAGAGCTGCGCACCGGTCGACGGCGGCGACCGACACTGCCGGGTCCACCCCGCGCTCGTAGCGGCGGCCGGCCTCGCTGACCAGGTGCAGCCGACGGATGGTGCGGGACACCGCGGCGGGGTCCCACACCGCAGCTTCCAACAGAACGTCGGTGGTGTTCGCGTCGATCTCCGTGGTGCCGGCACCCATCACCCCACCGATCGCCGCGACGGCGTCGTCGTCGACGATGAGAACATCGCCCGGGTCCAGCCGGCGCTCCACGTCGTCGAGGGTGACAACGGTCTCACCGGGGTGGGCGAACCGGACGGCGAGCCCACCCCGAATCCGGCCCTGATCGTGGGCGTGCATCGGATGACCCAGTTCCAGCATCACGTAGTTGGTGACGTCCACGGCCGGCGAGATCGGACGGACGCCCGACAGCATCAGCCGGCGCCGCAACCACCAGGGCGACTGGGCGTGCGGGTCGATTCCGGTGACCGGGCGCAGGGCGAAGCGGGTGACGCCGGTGCCCGGGGCGACCGTGACCCCGAGGGCGGGGCCGTCCGCGGGCAGCGCGGGGACGTCAGCGGGATCGACGAAGTTCAGGTCGTAGGCGCAGGCGATCTCTCGGGCGATCCCGCGCACGGAGAGGCAGTAGCCCCGGTCGGGGGTCACGGCAAGGTCGAACACCACGTCGTCGAGGCCGAGCACCGGATGGGCGTCGGAGCCGGGCTCGGCGGTACCGGGCGGCAGCACCAAAATGCCGGACTGGTCGGTGCCAAGACCCAGCTCGGCGGCCGAGCAGATCATCCCGTCCGAAACCCGGCCGTAGGTGGTCCGGGCGGCGATGCGGAAGTCGCCCGGCAACACCGCGCCGGGCAACGCGACCACGACCAGGTCGCCGACATCGAAGTTGGTTGCGCCACAGACGATATCGCGGTGGGCATCCTCACCGACATCGACCGTGCAGGCCCGGATCGGCTTCTTGAACTCGGTCAGTTCCTCGATGCCGGTGACCCGCCCGACCCGCAACGGACCGTCCACCGGCCCGAGGGCGACGACGTCCTCCACCTCGTGGCCGACCCGGATCAGGGCCTGTTCGAGATCATGCGGGTCGACGTCCCAATCGGGCGCTCCACGCTGGACCACCTCGCGCAGCCAACTGTAGGGAAGCCTCACAACCCCACCCCGAACGGCAGCGCGAACCGCACGTCACCCTCGACCATATCGCGCATGTCGGGAATGCCGTTGCGGAACTGCAGGGTTCGCTCCAGACCACAGCCGAAGGCGAAGCCGGAATAGACCTCCGGGTCGATTCCAGCGGCCCGCAGCACGTTCGGGTTGACCATGCCGCAGCCGCCCCACTCCACCCATCCCGGTCCGCCTTTGCGGTTCTCGAACCAGATGTCGACCTCGGCCGACGGTTCGGTGAAGGGGAAGAAGTGCGGACGCATCCGGGTGCGAGCGGTCGGGCCGAACTCCGATCGGGCGAACGCATCCAGGGTGCCGCGCAGGTGCGCCATGGTCAGCCCACGGTCCACGGCCAGACCCTCGACCTGATGAAAGACCGGGGTGTGGGTGGAGTCCAGTTCGTCGGTGCGGAAGGTCCGGCCGATGGAGACGATGTAGACCGGCAACTCGCGGGAGAGCAGGGCCCGGACCTGTACCGGTGAGGTGTGGGTGCGCAGCAGCTGCCGGGAACCCTCCGGGGCGATGTGGAAGGTGTCGGATTCGCTACGCGCAGGATGGTCGGGGGGGAAGTTCAGGGCGTCGAAGTTG
>VERS01000139.1 GCA_018882545.1 Mycobacterium sp. | reverse complement strand
CCCACTCGACACCGAGCGGGGCGGACGGGAGCTGCTCGATGTGCTCCCCGACCTGTCCGAGGTGGTTCTGCGGCCGGTGGTGCGGACCGGCCCGGCCGGTGAGCACCTGCCGTTGGCATGGGCCCGCTACGTTCCCGGCGGGCTGGGCCCGGCACGGTTCGGACTGCGCGAGCCCCACGGACCGGCGCTACCGGTCTCGGCCCTGTCCGAGGCCGAAGTGGTGCTGGTCCCGGCGCTGGCGGTGGACCGTCACGGGGTCAGGCTGGGGCGCGGCGGCGGGTTCTACGACCGGTCGCTGCCGCTGTGCACGCCGGGGACGCCCCTGGTGGCCGTGGTCCGCGACACCGAGATCCTCGACGAGTTGCCCAGCGAAGCGCACGACGTCGCGATGACACACGCCCTGACCCCTGCGCACGGGCTGATCTCGCTGGATGGCGGCACTAGCACTTGACGCGGTAGAGTGCCAAGTGCCCGCTCTTCCCGGAGGTTGATGTGCCGACCTACAGCTATGCCTGCACCGAATGCGACAACCGGTTCGATGCGGTCCAGGCGTTCACGGACGACGCGCTGAGCACCTGTCCGCGGTGCTCGGGCAGGCTGCGCAAGCTGTTCAACTCGGTGGGCGTGGTCTTCAAGGGCAGCGGGTTCTACCGCACCGACAGCCGGGAAGGCGCATCCAAGTCCGCCGCGGACTCCTCGGGGTCGGATTCGGCCGCGCAGGCTGAGAAGACCTCGCCGCCGTCGGGATCGGACAAGCCGTCGGGGGCCGGCGGCGGATCGTCGACTTCGACGACGGCAACCAGTCCGGCGGCCGCATCGGCCTCCAGCTGAGCGTTCATCCACAACCCGCCGGATATCCGTAGCGGTCGGTGGCCGCACGCCACCTAGCCTGTCGGCCATGGGTGAATCGCTCAATCCCACTGTGCTCGATCGGATTTCACGGGCCCTGCATCCTGACTTTGCCCGCACGCTGCTGGCCCGCCGGATCGTTGCGGCCGTCTTGGTGCTGCTGGCCGGTATCGCCGCATGGCGGCCGGACCCGCACGCTGCGCCCCGCGACGTGGTGGTGGCCGATCGCGACCTCGCGCCCGGCGTTGCCCTGACCGCAGCGGATGTCGCCCTTCGGGTGCGCCCGGCCGGAACCCTCCCTGAGGGCGCCGTGACCACACTGGACGCCGTGCTGGGCGCCACCTTGGCCGGCCCCGTCCGGCGGGGCGAGGTGCTGACCGACGCCCGGGTGCTCGGTTCCCGGCTCGCCGGCCTGAACGCCGGACCGGACGCCAGAACGGTGCCGGTGCACCTCGCCGATCCCGCGGTGTCCGACCTGGTGCGCTCCGGTGACGTGGTCGACGTGGTGGGCGCGCCCGCATCCGACGACGCGACGCGCCCGCGTCTGCTGGCGACCGGGGCGGTCGTGGTGCTGGTCTCCCCCGCGGCCGCCGGCGACGGAAAAGTGGTGCTCCTGGCACTGCCGGTGACCGCCGCGCACACCCTCGCGGGAGCCACGCTTGTGCAGGACGTGACGTTGACGATCCACTGAAACCACCCCGCCGGGCGCCCGGCACGCGGGCCGCAGTGCGCTACGCTTTCGTCGCCGGATAGCAAGGCGCAGCAAAGATCGGCGAGAGTCGGATAGACCTCAAACCGAGGCAGCAGAGGAAGGTGCACAGTGTTAAAGGGCTTCAAGGAATTCATCACCCGGGGCAACATCGTCGACCTGGCCGTTGCGGTCGCGATCGGCGCGGCGTTCACCGGCCTGGTCACCAAATTCACCGACAGCGTGATCCAGCCGTTGATCAACCGGGTCGGCGCGGGTAAGGAGTCCTCGTACGGAATCCTGAAGATCAACATCGGCGGCGGGCAGACCATCGACCTCAATGTGCTGCTGTCGGCGGCGATCAACTTCCTGATCGTCGCTGCCGCGATCTACTTCATAGTGGTGCTGCCCTACAACAAGGTTCGCGGCAAAGCGGCGGCGGAAGACGCTCAGGACAAGGAGCTGCGGCTGCTGACCGAAATCCGGGATGCTCTCGGGGGTACCGACACCGGCCCGGCGGCGACGCCGACGGAAACCCCCACCTTGCGCAAATAGCACCGACGGCTCTGCCGAACTGTCAACCAGCCGGCCGAACGGAAAATGCCCCCGGAACTCCGGGGGCATTTTCCAGCGCTGGACGCAGTCAGATCGTCGTCTGAGTCAGTTCATGTTCCAGGGTTCGCCGTAGGTGGTCACGATATCCCCGGCGCTGGAGACCAGCCGTGCGTACGGGCGCAGCATCACCCCGCCGGCGACCCCGGTGATCGACCCGTGGGCGTTGGCCACCGCGACCTCACCCTCGGCACCCTCGATGTCGATGGAGGTGGTGGCGACCTCGGTGATGCCCTGACCGTTGCTCAGGTCGGTGCTGATCGAGGCGCCGGGGAACAGGTTCGGGGTGATCACCGAACCCAGCGGGTCAAAACCCAGCGGCGAGATGGACACGTCGTCGAGCAGGATGTTGGGCGTGGTGTAGCTGAAGTTCAGGCCCACCCCCAACGACCACGGCGCCCCGACCTGATAACCCAGCTCCAGGGTGCCCTTGAAGGCGTCCGCCTCCGGGCCCACCACCGAGAACTTGGTGCGGCCGGTGGCGAACCACTCCCGGGTCAGCCGGTTGCGGTCCAGCGGGTAGACACCCTGCAAAAAGGTATCCCACTGCTGGATGGTCATCGTGCGGCCACTGCCGTCCACCAGGCTCATCTGGCTGTCCAGACCCGCCTGGGCAGTACCGGGCACCGCGAACAACCCCGCCACCGCGATGCTCAGCGCCCCCAGAACACGACCGAAACCCTTCATGGTCTCCCTAGCTGACTTGGCGGTGATTGCTCACCGGTGAGCGCCCTCGCATCGTTGGTTACGGCGCCTGGTCTCTTGAATGTCAGGAAGAAGATATCGGTATGGCAACGGTGCGGGCAACGCGAACGATCGAGAGGCATCCCGATCACCTCTGCGTCACACCCCTGCGGCGCTTCGCTGGAGGCCGCTGCCCGAGGGCGGCCGGACCCGGCGCGGTTGACCGCAAGTCCGGACAATTACGGTCGGCCACGCCGCAAACCAGTCGGGAGCCGCCTGCGGGAACTGTGTCAAAGATGATGGGGCGGAACGTTATTCCGCAACCATGAGTCCCGATCTTCCAGGTCGGCAGCTGTCTCGACGTCACGCTCGTCACTGGACTCCTGGGGCAGTTCGGCACCGAAGATGGAGTTAACTGCGGCCCGATCCGGCCGGGGTGATTTCGTCATGGCAGAACCCTGGTGTGACAAAGGTCACACTGAGCACAACGCCGCATGTCACGGCCGGGAAAGGCGGTGTTCATCCGGGATGGGCCGGGGTCAGATGTCGAGACGGGACAAATCGGCGATCACCTGCGCCGCCATCGGCCCGAGGGTCGCCATCCCGTCGCGCACAGCCGATCGCGAACCCGCCAGGTTGACCACCACGGTGCTGCCGGAGATACCGGCCAGCCCCCGGGAGAGCCCGGCGTCGGTACTTCCCGCGGCCAACCCCGAGGCCCGCAGCGCCTCGGCGATTCCGGGCACCTCGCGGTCGAGGACACCCCGAGTCGCCTCCGGGGTCACATCGCGCGGGGTCACGCCTGTTCCGCCGACCGAGACCACCAGATCGACGCCGCCGATCACGGCGGTGTTGAGCGCGTTGCGGATCTCCACTTCGTCCGCGGCGACCACCACCACACCGTCCACGACGAAGCCGGCTTCGGCCAGCAGTTCGGTGACCAGGGCACCGCTGTGGCCCTCGGCGACACCCCGTGCCTGGCGGTCATCGACCACCACCACCAACGCGCGACCTGATGCCCCCTCCGGCTGTTCCATGGCTGACACCGTATATCCGTCCGGGGTCGCCTGCGAAGGGTCCGCGATGAGCGTCATCCGCCGGTCCGGGACCGGTCGGATCATTGGTCGGCCTTGCCGAGGGTCACCTCGACGGTCTGCGGGGTCCCGCCGTCGTCGAGGTAGGTCAGGGTCAATTTGTCCCCCGGCGCGCGCGAGCGCACCGCCGCGACGAGGGCGTTGGCACTGCCGATCACCCGGTCGTCGACCTTGGTGACGATCACGCCGCTCGGTAGGCCGGCGGTCGCGGCCGCACCGCCCTTGACCACCTCGACGATTTTGGCTCCCTGCTCACTGACGTCATTGCTGACCTGGACACCCAGTGAGGCGTGCGAGGCCGAGCCGGTGCTGATCAACTCGTCGGCGATCCGCTTGGCCTGGTCGACCGGGATGGTGAAGCCGAGTCCGATCGAACCGCTCTGGGATTCCGGGGAATCACCGCCGAGCGTGGCGATCGCTGAGTTGACACCCACCAGTTCGCCGGCCATGTTGACCAGCGCGCCACCGGAGTTGCCCGGGTTGATCGCGGCGTCGGTCTGGATCGCGTCGAGCACGGTGTTCTGGTTGCTGGCGTCCCCGCCGGCCGCCACCGGGCGGTTCAAGGCGCTGACGATGCCCGTGGTCACGGTGCCCTCCAGGCCCAGCGGTGACCCGATCGCGACGACGTCCTGGCCGACCCGCAGGCTGGCCGAGGACCCCAGTGTGATCGGCGTCAGTCCGGAGACCCCTTCGGCGCGGACCACTGCGATGTCACTGGACGGGTCGGTCCCGACGATTGTGAACGGCGCGGTGCGGCCGTCGGCGAAAGTCACCATGGTCGTCAGACCGGCCGGACCCGGCCGGCCCGACGGGTCCGCAGGCCTGCCCGGTAGGCCCGGCGGGGCCTTGGGACCAGCGGGGCCGCCGGGCCCACCCCCGATCGTCGACACGACGTGGCTGTTGGTCAGGATCAGACCGTCCTCGGTGAGGACGATCCCGGAACCCTCCTCGGAGGCCCGACCCAGCTTGGTCTCGAGTTTGACGACGCTTGGAACGACCTTGGCGGCCACCTGTTCGACCGAGCCGATCGGGGCGTTGGCGGTGGGCAGCGCTCGCGGCCCCGGCGACGCCTGGGTCACCGAGGCCGTGGAGGGTCCGGCGGGCTGCATTTTGGTGGCGACCACGCCGCCGACGCCGGCCGACAACGCGGCGACCGTCAGAGCCCCGACAGTCAGGGCGAGCCTGCGGGACCGCTTCCGTCGCGGTTGCGGGGCGGGCGCACCAGCGTTGCCTACGGGCGTACCGCGATATGGGTCATGCGGATGCGGCCCGTTGGCGTAGCGCCAGTCATAGGACTGTGGATAACCGGCCGGGGGATAGCCGGGAGACTGCTGATGGGGCAGTCGCTGGCCTGACTGTGGCGAGTACCGCGGATCCTCTGTCATGGTTGCTGCTGTGCTCTTTCTGCTCAGCGACGCGCGGTCGCGCCGTTTGCTGGTACCAGCCTGCCGGGTGCTACTGAGAATCGACTGAGACGACGCTCGGTACGGCTGAAGCCTTCCCTCCGTTAACGTCGACCTCGCCGTTAATCGCACCGATTTCACTCTGGGCGGAAGCCCAATGGTACGTCGCGGTGGTGGGAATTCCGGGCAGCAGGACGCGGAAGGCCGTTCCCGGGGGTCGCCCTCCCGGCGCCGTCTCGTCGACTCGAATCATGCCGCCGTGTTTGATGACGACTTGTTTCACGATCGCCAGGCCCAGCCCGGAACCGGGCATCCCGCGGGCGGAGGCGGAACGATAGAACCGCTCGAACACCAGAGCCCGTTCCTCCGGAGCGATTCCCGGCCCCTCGTCACTGACCACCAGTTCGGCATGGGCACTGTCGACCTGACGCAGACGAACCCCGACGGTACCGCCGGGCGGACTCCACTTGGCGGCGTTGTCGAGCAGGTTCAGCACGGCCCGCGACAGACCCGCCGGATCGCCGTGTATCTGCCACCCGTCGACATCGACGGCGAACCGGATGTCGTTGCGGCGGCGACGCACTCGCTCAAGGCTGCGGTCGACCACCTCGGTCATCTCGACGTCTTCGAGTACCGTCCCACCGGCGTTATCCTCCCGGGTGAGATCCACCAGATCACCGACCAGGGTGGAGAGTTCCTCGATCTGGCCGATGACATCGGCGCGCAACTCGGCCAGTTCGCTCTCCGGAATCGGCGGGGCACCGGGGGCGCTGGAGACCATCAGCAGTTCGACGTTGGTGCGCAGTGACGTCAACGGCGTCTTGAGCTCATGGCCGGCGTCGGCGACCAGTCGCGCCTGACGGTCGCGGGACTCCGCCAACGCCCCGAGCATGGCGTTGAAGGCCTCGGTGAGCCGGGCCAGTTCGTCGCTGCCGAGGACCGGGATGGGCCGCAGGTCGTCGGTGCGGGCCACCCGCTCGGCGGCCTCGGT
>VERS01000732.1 GCA_018882545.1 Mycobacterium sp. | reverse complement strand
GCCGTACTCAACGCCGCCAAGTTCAAGAAGATGTCGCAGATGAGTTGGTCCGCAATGGTCCGGGACGGACTCGCCATGCGGCACGGCAAGGACCTGACCTGGTCGCAGGTACTGATGGCCGCCAACACCCCGATGCTGCTCAAGGCCGGACTGGTCGACGGCAGCACCGACGCGGGCGTACTGGCCTCCGGGCAGGTGGCCGGCATCATCGACGACCTGCCGTCCTGCGCCGAACTCATCGAGACCATCGTCTGCGACGCCGTCAAACACCTCCAGCAGGCGACCGCCCTCATCGAGGCGTAACGTCGGAACCGACATACCTGAGGGGGGCTCATGGAAATGGCACCGGACAGTTGGCCCGCGCGGTTTCGCGGTCTGATTCGCACCTTCAATAAACATCTGCTCAACCCGGTGATGCTGCACCTTGCCGGAAGGCGATTCTGGTACGCGTCGATCCTCAAACACACCGGCCGCCGGTCCGGGAAGGTTTACTCCACGCCGGTCGTGGCCGACCTGGTGGGCAGCGACATCATCATCCCGCTGCCCTACGGCACACAGGCGGACTGGGTTCGTAACGTCGTGACCGCTGGGAGCGCCACTGTCGTGCGGAAGGGCCAGACGTTGGCGGCGCGGTCGCCGGAGATCATCGACGCCACCCAGGCGCTGCCCCTGTTGCCGCGCGACCGTCGCCGGACCTTCGAACGGGTGCACATCGGGCATTTCCTGCGGATGCGTGTCGCGCGGTAGGCGATGCCGCCCGGACAACGCCCATAGGAGCTACGGGTCGGCGACCCTAAACCCCGCGATGAGGTTCACCGGCATCTGAGCCAAGTCCGTGACGCCGGCCGTTCACAGTTCAAGTGGTGGCACCGATGTTCGCCGAGTGCCGTTTCTCGAGACTGAATCCGGGGTGACGACACGCCGCCGGCCGCCGCCGAGGTTTCCGCGTCGGTCGCCCCGATCCGGGCCGCGGCATGTCGCGCCTCGGGGGTGGGGGTGTAGGTGAAGGTGCCGCCGGGGTCGACCACCACGCTGCCCCGGCAGACCAAGAAGGAGCTAGCGGCCATGGAAGGCATCAGTGCGTCTGCGGTGTCACAACCCGCGACGGGCTTGACCTTCTGGTCCTAGTTGCCGGGTAAATGCGAGCCGTGCGATGAGAGCCCTGGCCGTTACAGTGAGCCGCAGTCTTATAGCCGCTCGATGATCGTCACATTGGCGGTGCCGCCGCCCTCGCACATGGTTTGCAGGCCGTAACGGCCGCCGGTGCGCTCGAGTTCGTTGAGCATGGTGGCGAACAGTTTGGCCCCGGTAGCCCCCAACGGGTGGCCCAGCGCGATGGCACCACCATTGGGGTTGACCCTGGCCGGATCGGCCCCGGTCTCCTTGATCCAGGCCTGCACCACCGGCGCGAAGGCTTCATTGATCTCCACCACGTCGATGTCGTCGATGGACAGTCCGGTCTTATCCAGGGCGTAGCGGGTGGCGGGTATG
>VERS01000731.1 GCA_018882545.1 Mycobacterium sp. | reverse complement strand
TACCGCCAGCACGGCGTAGTAGAACGTGCCGCTGCCGCCCGGGTCGTTCGCAATCAACAGAGCCGCGTCGGCGGCGCCGTCCGCACTGGCGTCCCCCATCACCGGTTCGCCGACCAGGCGGACGATGTTCGTCGCCGCCGAACCGGGCGCAGCGGGTTGCTCGGCGATGCCGTCCTTGAGGGTCACGGGGCCGCCGTCGAGGGTGATCGTGAGGTCTTTCACCGCGGAGGGCACCTCGTTGGGGTCCGGCAGGGCCGACCGCATCACGATGATCAGCCCGATCACGGCGGCCACCGCCGCGATGAGCAGGCCGAGCAGCACCGGTCGCTTCATTGCTCCTCCTCACTGCCGAGTTGCACCGGACGATCCTGACCGCTCCACTGCGACCAGGACCCGGGGAACAGCGACGCCTCGATCCCCGCGGTGGCAAGGGCAGCCAGCACCACCGCGGCGGTGACCCCCGAACCGCAGTAGACCCCGACTGGGCCGGGAGCGAGCCCCGCGGCGATCCTGTTCAGGTCGGCCTCCGGACGGAACCGGCCATCGTCGTCGAGCACCGCCGGGCTGGGCAGGTTGCGAGCGCCAGGAATATGCCCCGCCCGCGGGTCCATCGGCTCGACCTCACCGCGGAAGCGTTCCGGGGCACGGGCGTCCAGCAGCGTCGTCGCCGCGCCGGCGGCCACCTCATCAGCGGTCAGCGTCGGCCGGCCACCGAGGTAGAGGTCGTGGTGTTCGACGGTCACATCACCGGCCGGTGGGTGCACCGGACCGCTCTGCAGTGCACCGCCGGCTGCCACCCAGTTCGACAGGCCACCGTCGAGGATGCGGACATCCGCCAACCCGGCCGCGGTCAGAACCCACCACGCCCGGCTGGATCCGGCCCGGTTCCAGTCGTCGTAGACCACAACCGGCTGGTCCCGGCCTATCCCCCACCGCCGGGCCGCCGCCTCGATCGCCGCCCCGGTCGGCAGCGGATGACGGCCCAGTCCGGCGCGGCTGTGGTCGCTGAGTTCGTCCTCCAGCGACACATAGACCGCACCGGGAAGATGGCCGGCCAGATAGGCGGTGTACCCGTCGGGCTGGTCCAGTTGCCAGCGCACATCCAGGATCGCCAGGCCATCCCCGGCGGCCAACCGATCTTCAAGCTCGGCCGGGCTGATCAAGACGGCGTGTCTCACGGATGTACCGGGATCGGTGTGAGGTGATCGAGGAACCAGGTTCTGGCCAGGGCTGCCACCTGTTCCAGAGTGCCGGGTTCTGCAAACAGGTGGGTGGCGCCCTCGACGACGGCGACCTCGCACTCGGCGGTCATCGCCGCGGCGGCGGCCCGGTTGAGTTCGAGTACCTGCTCATCGTGCCCGCCGACGATCAGCAGCGTGGGAGCGCGGACCGCACCGAGGGCAGCCCCGGCCAGATCGGGCCGACCACCCCGGGACACCACCGCGAACACCTCGCAGCGGGGGTCGGCGGCGGCCTTCAGCGCGGCTCCGGCG
>VERS01000138.1 GCA_018882545.1 Mycobacterium sp. | reverse complement strand
TTGCGAGACCAAGACGGTGACCGACGAGGATGCCCGCGCCCGGTTCCTCGTGTGGCAGGAGGCCGGTGGCCCGGTGGTCGAGGAGTCCGAGATCGCCCCGCTCGGTGAGGTTCCCGCTGAACGGCTGCCGCAGGACCTCGCGGTGCGCCACTTCCACCGCACCATCGACACCACTTGGCGGCGCACGTCGTACTCCGGATTGGTGCGTTCGGCGCAGGAGGCGGTCGGGGTCAGCAGCGAGCCGGAGGTGATCCAACTCGACGACGAGGTTCCCGACATCTCGCTGAGCACACCCGCGACCGGGGCCGATGTGCCCTCGCCGATGGCCGGACTGCCCAGCGGCGCTAAGTTCGGAACCCTGGTCCACGCCGTACTCGAGCATGCCGACCCGCTCGCCGCGGATCTGGCCGCCGAACTGTGCGACCAGGTGCAGAAGCACTCCCGGTGGTGGCCGGTCGACGTGCCGCCCGCCGACCTCGCCGCCGCGCTGCTGCCGATGCACGACACCCCACTGGGTCCGCTCGCCGACCACCGCACCCTGCGTCAGATCGGGCGGCCGGATCGGTTGTGCGAGTTGGATTTCGAGTTCCCGCTCGCGGGAGGAGACCAGCGGGCGGAGTTCCCGGACATCCGGCTGGCCGACGTCGGGCGTCTGCTGGACACCCATCTGCCGGCCGATGACCCGCTGGTTTCCTACGTCGATCGGCTCACCGATGCCGCGCTGGGCCGCCAGTCGCTGCGCGGCTACCTCAGCGGCTCCTTGGACGTGGTGCTGCGCATCCCCGACGGTGCGGCGCATCGCTACCTGGTGGCCGACTACAAGACAAACTGGCTCGGTGAGCCCGACCGGCCGCTGACCGCCGCGGACTACACCCCGGCCCGGATGGCGGAGGCCATGCTGCATTCGGACTATCCACTGCAGGCACTGCTCTACAGCGTTGTGCTGCACCGGTTCCTGCGGTGGCGGCTACCCGACTATGACCCGGAGCGCCACCTCGGCGGTGTGCTCTATCTGTTCATCCGCGGGATGTGCGGGTCGGACACCCCGATCAGCGACGGTAATCCCGCAGGGGTGTTCGGGTGGCGACCCCCGGCCATGCTGGTGACTGAGCTGTCGGATCTCCTCGACAGCGGCCGCAGGGACGGGGGCCTGGCCGCATGACCGCCCCGATCGCCGACACCGCGGACTGGCGGCTCAGCATCCGCGCCACACCCCTGCTGCGGGCGTTCAACGACGCCGGTGTCATCGAGGCATCCGATGTTCATGTCGCACAACGGCTGACCCGGTTGGCCAAGGAGTCCGACGAGAAGGTCGGACTGGCCGTGGCGTTCGTGGTCCGCGCGGTGCGCGGCGGCTCGGTATGTCTGGATCTGGCCGGCATCCGGCAGCAGATCGGCGACGACGATCTGCCCTGGCCGGACCCGGAAGCCTGGGTGGCCGCCGTCGCCGCCAGCCCGCTGGTATCGGACCCGACGGTGCTGCACCTCGACGGCGCTCTGATCTACCTGGACCGCTATTGGATCGAGGAGTGCCGGGTGGCCGAAGACGTGCTGGCCTTGACAGCCGCGCAGCGCACCGGTCCCGCCGTCGACATCCGGCGGCTGTTCCCGGACAACTACGCCGAACAGCGCGCCGCGGCCGAGGTGGCCCTGTCGCGGGCCTTGACCGTGCTCACCGGCGGACCGGGCACCGGCAAGACCACAACAGTGGCCAGACTGCTGGCGCTGCTGGCCGAGCAGGCCGAGTCAGCCGGGCAGGCACACCGGCAGCGCGGATTGCGGATCGCGCTGGCCGCCCCCACCGGCAAGGCCGCTGCGCGACTGCTGGAGGCCGTGCAGGAAGAGGTCGACGCCCTCGACCCCGTCGACCGCGCCCGCCTGCCCGATTTGCAGGCCACCACCCTGCACCGCCTTCTGGGCAGCCGTCCGGACACCTCGTCGCGATTCCGGCACCACCGGGACAACCGATTGCCCCACGATGTGATCGTGATCGACGAGACGTCGATGGTCTCGCTGACGATGATGGCCCGGCTGCTGGAGGCGGTCCGTCCCGAATCGCGCCTGCTGCTGGTCGGGGACCCCGATCAGCTCGCATCGGTGGAAGCCGGGGCGGTGCTGGCCGACCTGGTCGAGGGTCTCGACGCCGTCGAGAACTCGCCGGTGGCCCGGTTGGCCACCCCGCATCGCTTCGGCGCGGCGATCGGCGCGCTGGCCGCGGCCATCCGCGACGGCGATGCCGAGGCGGCGTGCGAGATGCTGGCCGCCGGTGACCCGCACATCGAATGGGTGGACACCGAGCAGCCGGCCGGGATCCTGCGCAAAGTGCTGGTCCCGCAGGCGCTGGCACTGCGTGAGGCGGCAATCCTGGGCAGCGCCGCCGAGGCGCTGCGCACCCTGGACCGGCACCGGATGCTGTGCGCGCACCGCCGCGGTCCCTACGGGGTGGACTACTGGAACCGGCAGACCGAACGATGGTTGTCCGAGCAGACCGATATGCCGCTGTGGGCGGCGTGGTACCCGGGGCGCCCGGTCCTGGTCACCGCCAACGACTACGGCCTGGGCCTGTACAACGGCGACACCGGGGTGGCGGTGCAGTGCGACGGTGTCTTGCGCGCGGTGATGGCCGGCGCGGGAGGTCCGCTGGAGTTGGCCACCAGCCGCCTGACCGATATCGCGACCATGCACGCCATGACGATCCACAAGAGCCAGGGCAGCCAGGCCGTCGAGGTGACCGTACTGCTGCCCCCCGCGGATTCGCGGCTGTTGACCCGGGAGTTGTTCTACACCGCGGTGACCCGGGCGCGGGAGACGATTCGGGTGATCGGCACGGCCGACCAGGTGCGTGCCGCGGTGAACCGCCGCGCGGTGCGCGCCAGTGGGCTGGCGGCCCGACTGCGGGATCGCCCAGGCCTCACAGCCGGTGCAGGGTGACTTCGGTGAGCGCGCCTTCCGCGGCCAGCGCCGTCATGTAGGTGTGGAAAGGCTGCCGACGCCGGTCGGTGGGGGAGCCCGGGTTGAGCAGCCGCAAACCCGATCCGGCGGTGGTATCCCACGGAATGTGGCTGTGGCCGAACACCAGAACGTCGGTCTGCGGGTAGGCCGCTGCCATCCGCGCCTCCCGGCCCTTGGCCGCGCCCGTTTCGTGCACCACGGTGAACCGCACCCCGGCCAGGGTCACGTCGGCGCGCTCGGGCAGCCGCGCTCGCAGCGCCGGGCCGTCGTTATTGCCCCAGCAGCCCACCAGCCGGGCCGAACGCGTCTGGAGTTCGTCGAGCAGGTCGGAGTGCACCCAGTCGCCGGCGTGGATCACGACCTCGGCGGACTCCACCTCGAGCCAGAGCCGGGGCGGAAGGTCGCGGGCCCGGTGCGGGATGTGGGTGTCAGAGATCAACACGATGCGCATGCTCCACCGTAGGACTGCGGGACGGGCGCGCCCAACAATGGCCGCGTCGACGGGTGCGCCCTACGCTGGGCCGTGGAGGCCACCATGACAAGTGAAGGCAGCATCAACGACGTTGAGAAACGCTGGCGCGACCCGGCAGCCGTGCGCGCGGCGGTCAAATACGTCGCCGTGGTCCTCGTGCTGGCTGTCGCGGCCTACGCCGCCACCGTGGCGTGGCGGTCATTGTTGACCGGAGTCCTGGTCCCGGGAATCCTGTTCGCCGGCGGCATCGGGGCGTTCGTCCGGACCTATCAGGTCTGGCGCGCCGAGGGAGTGTGGCCCATCTGGCAGGCTGCGGGCTGGATACTGCTGATCCTGTCCTTCATGTTCCTCGGCGTGCCGTTCGCGGTCCGCTAACGCCGCCGCATACTCATCGGGTGAGTTACCCCCGCCCACTGTCCGGTGTCCGGATCGTCGAGATCTCGAGCTTCGTGGCGGTACCACTGGCCGGTATGACGCTGGCGCAACTCGGTGCCGAGGTGGTCCGGGTCGATCCGGTCGGCGGCGCCGCCGACTACCACCGCTGGCCGCTGACCAGCGGAGGAGACAGCATCTACTGGGCCGGGCTGAACAAGGGTAAGCGGTCGATGGAGGTCGACATGCATACCGCCGAGGGCCAGGAACTCGTCCAGCGTTTGATCACTGCGGCGGGTGTGTTCATCACCAACGTCGCAGGGCGGCAATGGCATTCCTATCAAACGCTCAGTGGACTGCGGCCCGACCTGGTCCATCTGGAAGTGGTGGGCCGCGCCGACGGGACGACCGGGGTGGACTACACCGTCAACGCCGCCACCGGTTTTCCGCTGGTGACCGGCCCGGCCGACCACCTCGGACCGGTCAACCACGTGATGCCATCCTGGGACGTCAGTTGCGGGCTGTACGCCGCCGTGGCGGTCCTGGCCGGACTTCGCCACCGGGACGCATCCGGCCAGGGTTGCAGCATCCGGTTGCCGCTGGACGATGTGGCGTTGGCCACTGCGGCGAATCTGGGCTTCCTCACCGAGGCGATGCTCACCGGCGAACCGCGGCCCCGACTGGGCAACGCCATCTTCGGCCAGTACGGCCGGGACTTCACCAGCAGCGACGGGGCGTCGTTCATGGTGGTGGCGCTCACCGGTCGACACTTCCGCGATCTTGCCGAACTGACCGGCACCACCGAGGCGGTTGCAGCCCTGGCTGAGACTCTCGGCGCGGACTTCGCCGAGGAGGGCCAGCGATATCGGCACCGCGATCTACTCAACGACCTGTTCGCTCAGTGGTTCGGTACGCACACCGCCGCCGAGGTCAGTACCGCGTTGGCGGCCAGTTCGGTGCTGTGGGAGCGCTATCAGAGTTTCACCGAGGTGGCCGGCAGTCCACGGGTGACGGCCAATCCGATGTTCGCGCCGATCGAGCAGGACCGGATCGGCCGGTACCGGGCGCCGGGTCTGCCGATGGCTGTCGACGGCGAGCATCTGCGGGCTGCGCCGGCGCCGACCCTCGGGCAGGACAACCACGCCGTGCCAGCCGAGTGGCTGGCCCGATGATTACCGAATTGTTCGACCTCGCCGACACCGGCGCCGACGTCACCGGCCCCCCCACCGGACCCCCGGGCAAGCGGGCCTACGGCGGGCTGCTGGCTGCCCAGGCGTTGGCCGCCGCCTGTGCGACGGTGCCGGCAGGTCGGATCCCCACCGCCCTGCATGTGCAGTTCCTACGCGGCGGCGACGCCGGTGAACCCGTCCGCTACCAGGTCGAAAGAACTCACGACGGCCGGAGTTCGTCGTCGCGCCGGCTGCTGTGCAGGCAGGGTGAACGCCTGCTGGCCAGTGCCACAGCGTTATTCGCGCAGCCGTCGGTCGGACCGGAGCACAGCGATCGCGCAGTTGGCGACCCGGAAGACTTGCCCCGGACGGGGCCGATCGGGCCGGCACCGGCGATGCCGTTGGACGAGATCGACATCCGGATCGGCGACGACCGCGGCGGCGGCGAGTTCGTCCGGCGATTGTGGTGGCGTGTCTTATCGCCGCTCCCTGATGATGCCCCGGTGCTGAACGCCTGCCTCGCGGTGTTCGTGACCGACATTTACGGGGTGGACCCGGTTCTGGCGGTGCACGGCCAGTCGATGACCGACCGCAGCCACCGCAGCGCGACCACCGACTCCTCGATCTGGTTTCACCGGGCCATCAGAGCCGACCGGTGGAATCTCCTGGAGTGCCGGTCACCCGCGGCGACGGGCGGCCGCGGCCTGATGACCGCGGGCCTGTACGACGACGCCGGACTGCGGGCCGCGACGCTGGTCCACGAGTGCCAGGTCGTCAGGCGCGACGGGTCCGGCGGGGCCGAGACCTAAGCCGCGCTGCGCCAGCGCTGTTCGTAGGCGGCGATCTCGTGCGGCTCGTCCATCGCGGCGTTGATCATCGCCTTCTCGCGGCGGATGATCGCCCGCATGGTGAGGGCGATCAGCACGATGAAGACCGTTCCCGTGAAGATGATGAACATCGGCGTGGTGTAGATGTACTCCTGCATGGCATTCCCCGTTCTGGCGGATGTGGCGCTGTCAACGCCCGATAGACCCAATGGTGAGAGCCGGAAGCGGGGTTGAGAAGTCCCAAGAGATTACCGATTTGTGACGGAGCTCACACCACCCGTGGTCACAGTTCGGCGACCTCGTGTTCGAGCAGTTCGGCAAGTCGGGCCTGGGCGGCGGCCTTCCGGGTCGGCAGATGTTGCGAGGGGAACAAAGTGGGCACCGGTTCGTACTCCTTGAGCGTCCGCCGGGCGACGGTGAGTTTGTGCACCTCGGTCGGCCCGTCGGCGATGGCCAGCGACTGCGCGGCGACCATCATCTTGACGAACGGCATCTCGTCGGAGACCCCCAGCGACCCGTGCAACTGCATGGCGCGCTGGACCACGTCGTGCAAGACCCTGGGCATCGCCACTTTCACCGC
>VERS01000137.1 GCA_018882545.1 Mycobacterium sp. | reverse complement strand
CTCCAATCCCCGTTCTGCCAGACCTGCAGCGGCTCCCCACCGCTATAGCGAACCTCGACAACATCGCCAGGTTGGGAGAAGTCGAAGAACCATCGGGCGTTGTCGCCGTTGAGGTTCAAACAGCCGTGCGAGACGTTGGTATTGCCCTGGGCCCACACGGTGTCCTCAAGCTCGTGCAGGTAGATACCATCGGTGCTGATGCGGGTGGCCCAGTTGATGGTCTGCTTGTAGCCCAGCCGCGAGTTGATCGGCAGCCCGTAGGTGGAGGAATCCATCACCACGGGATTGGCCTTGTCCATCACCGTGTACACCCCGGGTTGTGTCCAGAAGCTGATGGTGCGGTCACCGATGATCTCGGTGCCCCCCATTCCCATCGAGGTCGGCATGGTTCGCACCAAGCGTCCGTTGTCGAACACGCTGACCTGTTTGGTGATGTCATTGGCAACGGAAATGTGGGAGTCACCGATGCGGAAGCTGACCTCGGCGTCCTCCTGGCCGTAGAGCCCGTCACCGAGCGGCACACCGTAGATGTTCGCCTGCGCGGTGACCACGGTGTTCGGCGCGAAGTACGACGGGGGCCGCCAGTGCGCATTCTGATCGTCAAGCCAGAACCACGACCCCGTCACCGGTGGTGTGGTCCGCACGCTCAGCTGCCGCTCGGCGGCGGCCCGGTCCGGGATCGGCTCGTCGAAGCGGGCCACCACGACCGTGCCCACACCGTAGGTTCCGCCTTCGCGCAGCGCGGCACCACCGGTCGTGGTGAACGAAACTTTCGTCTGGTTGCTCGGCGTCAGCGTCGAAAACCCAAACACCCGAACCAGATCCACACCATCGGTGCCCCGGGCGGTCACCGTCAGCCCGTAGGTTCGGCCGTACCCCAGCGGCACGCCCGGCTTCCACACCAGATTGTCCGGGGTCATCACCCCCGTGATACGCACGCCGCGTTCATTGCGCATGTCGACCCCGACGAGCTGCCCGGCCGTGGCGGTGACGGCCACCGGCGCCAACGGATCCACATCCCGGGTGCCATCGGCCGGAGTGAGCGTGACCGCCGCCGGGATCGGCGGCGCGGCGGTCTCTGATGTCGAGGAGGGCGCCGAGGCGGCAATCTGACCGGCGTGGTGGGCCAATCGCAGGCTGACCGCGATACCGGACAGCAGGATCACCACCAGCACCGCGCCCAGAATCCGCCTCAGTCGGGGCAGGTCCCCCGCCAAGGCAGTTCGGCGGATGGATTTCAACACCACTGACCCACCCCGGCTCATCCTTTTCCCTGACACCCTCACTCTACTAATCTGCATAGTAGATCCCTCACGGGGAGCCTCCCGCCGCTCGATAGGCTTGGGGCGCGGGCCGATACCCGCGCGACGAGGCCCGGAAGGAGTCGCGGTGCACGACAACCCCGACAACCCGGGCGACGACAGCACAGTCCGACCGTCCGCCGGGGTCCGGCACAGCAGCTACTCCGCGGCGGTGCTCACCGCCGCCGGGATCGAGAAGTCCTTCCGGCGGGGCATCTGGCCGTTGGGCGGCCGGCAGCCCGTCCTGAGGTCCATCGACTTGGTGCTGCAGCCCGGGGAGGTTGTCGGGCTTGTCGGGGAGAACGGGTCGGGCAAATCGACCATCATGAAAATCCTGGTCGGGGAGTTGGCTCCGGACGCCGGGAAAGTCACCCACGCCGGGATCGTCGGCTACTGCCCCCAGCAGCCGGTGGTCTACGAACGGCTCACCTGCGACGAGCACATCGAACTGTTCGCCCGCGCCTACCGCATGACCCACGACGCCGAACGCCGTGCCCGCCGCGATCTGTACGCCGCGCTGGGCTACGAGCGCTACGCCAGCACCAGGGCCGATCGGCTCTCCGGCGGCACTCTGGCCAAACTGAACCTCACCCTGGCACTGCTGGCCGACCCGCAGATCCTGCTGCTCGATGAGCCCTACGCCGGTTTCGACTGGGACACCTATCTGCGGTTCTGGGATCTGGTCGCCGACCGGCGCGCCCGCGGCAAGACCGTCCTGATCATCAGCCACTTCGTCGCCGACGAACACCGCTTCGACCGGGTCGTGCAGCTGTGCGAAGGCCGGCTCTGCGACGGCCGGGCGGCCTCACCATGAACGCCAAGAGCCACCAACAATGGCGTCCCCCTTTGCTTCTCACCCGGCGCTTCATCACCGACTACGTGCGCAACCCGGTCAATCTGATCGTTCTGGTCCTGGTGCCGCTGGTGTTCGTGGTGGTCGCGGCCCGATCGCTGGCCGACACCATGGAACTGCTCGGTGGCAGCATCGGACCCGCCCTGCAAACCGTCACCGCGGGCTGGGCGGCCGGCTTCCTCTCCGGTCTGGCGATGTACTTCCAGATCCGCTCGGCCCGGGCCGCCGACCGCCGGCTGATCCTGGCCGGATTGTCCCCGCGGCGGCTCATCGCCGCCCGCGCCGGCACCGGACTGCTGCTGGCCGTTCTGGTCTCGGTGGTGGCGCTGAGCGCCCTGGCACTGCGCACCGGTGTCGCCGAGCCGGGCCGTGTCATCGCCGGCACCCTGATGTTCGCGCTGATCTACATGGCCATCGGATCACTCGTGGGAGCAGCGGTCAGCAACCCGGTCAACGGGGCTGTGGTGATCCTGTCCATCTGGATGGTCGATGTGTTCTTCGGCCCCGCCGGCGGCGGCGGCGACATGCTGCTCTCGCGGTTCTTCCCGACCCATTTCGTCACCCTGTGGATGGTCGACCTGCCCTCCCGGCATGGGGGCCGCCCCGGCGACCTCGGGATCGCGCTGGGCTGGGTCCTGGGCGCGCTGATCGCCGGCGCCGCGGTGCTGGCCGCGACCTCCATCCGCTCACGGCACGCACCGCGCCGGCCCGGACAGTTCGTCACCGCGCTGCGGATGGGCCTGGTCGACCTGCGCCGCAACCCCGTGCTGCTCGTGCTGCTGGCCCTGGTGCCGGCGGTGTTCGTGCTGCTGGCCAAAGCCACCACCCCGGCGCGGATGCTCATCCTCGCGGTCACCGAGAACGGCGTGACCGGCCCTCAGCCGTTCTGGTTTCCCGACGTGCACGCCGGAACCATGGCTCCCATCGCGATCGGATCACTGGCCGCGCTGGCCGGGATGTTCGTCGTCGCCGACGCCACGGCCGGCGACCGACGACTGCGCATCGCCGGGGTCGGCACCGCGGTGGCCGTCGCCGCCCGTCTGAGCGTGGTGCTGGCCGCCGTCGTCGTGATCGTCACCGCCACGATTGCCGTCACCGCAACGGTTTTCAGCGCCCGACAATGGGCGGCCTACGCCGCAGCCAACCTCGGCCTGGGCGCCACCTACGCCCTGATCGGGGTCATCATCGGCCCGCTGTTCGGCCGGGTCGCCGGGGTCTTCATCGCCTTCCTGGTTCCCTTCCTCGACCTCGGCATCGCGCAAAGTCCCATGCTTCGCCCCTCCCCGGCGCCATGGGCGCACGGGCTGCCGGGCTACGGGTGGACCAAAGTGCTCTTCGACACCGGACTCACAGCACACTTCGACCAGCTCTCGCCTCTGCTGGCCGCGCTGGGATGGCTGGCCGGGCTGGCCGTCGTGGCGGCAGCGCTGCTCTGGCGCGGACCCCGTCCCACCACGCATCACGCGAAGACCGCAGCACCGCCGGCGCACCGGCACGGCCCTGAGACGCCTCTGGCTACTGTGGGCCGATGACCAGGCCGTGGACGCTGGAGGGCCTCGCCGCGGCCGCCGACGAACCCGAGGACCGGATTTGTCGCTACGCCGCCGCCGGGCTGCTCCACCGGCACGCCGACGGCGCCTTCGCCGCCGATTCACTGCAGCGATTACGCCTCATCCACTACGCGCGTTCCCACGGATTCGGCGATGAGCAACTCCTGGCCGCGAGCACGGCGCACGGAGACCTCCTGGCGGCGTTTCCCCAACAGCCGCTCCTGGACTCCGCCGCACAAGACCTCCGTCGCATCGCCGCCGAGCTCGATATCCCCGGACCGCTCGTCGATGAACTCGCCCGCATTGTCGACTGGGATCTGCAGTGCGGCAACGATTCCGACGTGGCGGCGCTGGGGGTCATCGCCGAGGCACTGCACAACGGATTTCCCGAGGACGCTCTGCTTCAGCTCGTCCGGGTGTTCGCCGACACGACCGAACGCCTCGCCGACGCCGCGATCCGCACCTTCCACGACTACGTCCACGATCACCTCCGGGCACAAGGACTCACCGGCCCGGCGCGCCACGCCGCCGGTGAACGTTTAGCGACCCCGACCCGACGACTCCTGGAGGAGACTCCGCTCTACCTGTACCGCCGGGCCTACCGGCGCGCCGCCCAGGAGGAATTGCTACGTCACCTCAGAGATGAGCCCACGCCACAATCCGGCGTGCCGGGCGAGGAGCACTCGACCGTGCTGTTCGTGGATCTCGCCGGCTTCACCCCGCTGGCTGCCACCATGGGCGACCTCGCGGCCGCAGAGGTGCTGGGGATCTTCGGTACCACGGTGCGCGACAACGCCACTCGGCATTCGGGTCGGATCGTCAAACAGATCGGCGACGCGTTCATGATGACGTTCACCCGGGCCGCCAGCGCCGTCGAATTCGGCCTCGCCATCAATGGCTTCGTCGACACCGCACCGCAATTCCCGGCCCTGCATATCGGGGCCCACTACGGCGCTGTTCTCTACCGCGACGGCGACTACCTGGGCAGCACCGTCAATCTCGCCGCCAGAGTCGCCTCGGCGGGGATCCCCGGCCAGTTTCTGGTCACCGAGCAGCTTCACCGCGAGGCCGGCGAGCTGCTCGACGCCGAATTCATCCTGCTACCGCCTCGGCGACTCAAGGGCATCTCCGATCCGATCCGACTGCTCGAGGTGCGCGACCGCGGCCGCGCCCATCCCGACAGAGTGACCGACCCGGTGTGTGGCATGCGTATGCGCACCCCCGACGTCGCGTACCGGGTCAACTGGGGGAACTCCACCTACGCGTTTTGCAGTGACATCTGCAGGGCCGCTTTCGAAGAAGCCCCTGAGCGATTCATACCGCCCCCGCCCCAGTGACCGAACCGGCCGACGTCAGGTCCACCTCCCACCCCTGGCCGGCAGTGAGTGTTCGTTCGGCGCCCTCGATGCACACCCGGACCGGTACTGCCGCGCACGGTCGCAGAAAGACCCTGGCGCGATCCCGGCCCAGTTCGACGTCGATCGGCTGTCCTCGATAGCGGAGCATGAAAGTGACGTTCGTGAGTTCAGCAGGAAGAACAGGGTGCAGCAGCAACCTGTCGTCGCGCGTCTCAACGCCTGCGTAGCAGCGCATCACCATATCGGCGGTGCCCGCCATCGCGCCGAGGTGCACTCCCTCGCGGGTCGTACCGCCCTGGGCGTCGGCGAGATCGGCGTGCAGCGCCTCGGCGAACAGCGACCACGACGCCCGCCGGTCGGTGCGCGCCAGAACCCAGGCATGCGCCAGCCTGCTCAGGGTCGATCCGTGGCTGGTGCGGTCCAGGTAGTAGCCGACAGTGCGCGGAATTATCTCGGCGGGAAGGGAGTAGCCGAGATGCTCGAACAGGGCGCGAAGCTCTTCTGCGGAGAACAGATAGAACAACATCAGGACATCGGCCTGTTTGGACAACTTGTAGCGGTTGGTGCTGTCACCTTCGGCTGCCAGGATCAGATCCAGCCGCCCGATGTTGCCGTAACGATTCCGGTAGGCCGTCCAGTCGAACTCGTCCAGCTGGTCATAGCCGTGGAACTGGCTGATCACTCCGTCGTGGAAGTCGATGCGCAGCCGTGAACCCACGCGCCGCCAATGGGTCAGCTCGTCGGACTGTAGCCCCAATCGCCGCCACAGCGCGTGGCAATCCCGCTGTCCCAGCAAGGCCACCGTTTCTTGGGCGCGGGCCAGCACCCAAGCGGTGAGGACGTTGGTGTAGGCATTGGTGCGCAGTCCTTGTCCCGGTGCGTCGGGGTAGCCATCGTGAAATTCGTCGGGTCCCATCACGGCGATGATGTCGAATCGGTCATCGGCGGGGTCGTGGACCGCCCGGCCGGCGAAGAACCGGGCGACTTCGACGATCACCTCGGCGCCGTAGTCGGCGAGAAATCCGATATCAGCGGTTGATTGGTAGTACTGCCAAATGCTGTACGCGACTGCCAGACCCACATGCTGCTGGCGAGATGAATTGTCCGGCAACCATTTGCCATCCCGAATGTTCAGCAGGTACGCGGGGGTCTCCTCGCGTCCGTCGCTTCCCGACTGCCACGGGAACAGCGCGCCGGGCAGCCCGGCGCGGCGGGCGGCTGCCCTCGCTTCGGGCAGCCTTCGATAGCGGATAAAGCAGCAATGAGCGGGTCAGCTCCGGGCACCGCAGGGTCAGCATCGGATACACGAACAGTTCGTCCCAGAACAC
>VERS01000136.1 GCA_018882545.1 Mycobacterium sp. | reverse complement strand
GGACGGACACTGGCCGCCGCCCTACACCGCAGCCTGGAGGCAGCCGGGGTCGGCTGCACCCGACTGGCCATCCCCGCGGTCACCGCCGGTGGTGGCGAATTGACCCGGGTCTGGCGGTGTGCGGAGCCGCTGACCGAGGATGCCACCGCCGACCGGGTGCGCTGGCAACTCGACGGCTGGCTGACCTCACGCAGCGGGCTCCGAGGGCGCCAGCCGGGGCCCACCGGGCCGGTCATCCTGCTGCGTCTGCAGCCGGTGGAGGTGGTCTCCGCGGAGGCGCTTCAGCTGCCGCTGTGGGGCGGGCTGGGGGAGGAGGACCGGCTGCGCGCCCGGCGCGCCCTGGTCCGAGTGCAAGGCCTGCTGGGCCCCGAGGCGGTGCAGGTGCCGGTGCTAAGCGGCGGGCGCGGGCCCGCTGAGCGGATCACCCTCATTCCACTCGGCGACGAGCCGGCTCCCCGCGAAGTCCCCGACCGGCCATGGCCCGGTCAGATTCCGCAACCCGCTCCGGCGGTATGCCCCGGCGGGCAGGAGCGCAGCGACTGGGGGAATGGACCCGGCGGGCAGGAGCGCAGCGACTGGGGGAATGGACCCGGCGGGCAGGAGCGGAGCGACTCGGGGAGTGGACCCGGCGGGCAGGAGCGGAGCGACTCGGGGATCTATTCCGGCGGGCAGGAGTCGGCAGTGGAAGTCCTTGATGCGCAGAGCAATCCGGTCCGGATCACCGCCCGCGGGATGTTCACCGCCGAGCCGACCCGGCTGGATGGCGGAGGAACGCCCTATGGCGGTGAGCTGAGTTGGTGGTCCGGGCCGTGGCCGGTGGATGAGCGGTGGTGGGAACCGGAGCGCTCCGGGCGGGTTGCGCGCGCCCAGGTTCTGGTGGGCGACACCGCCCTGCTGCTGTGCTATCGACAGCGACGCTGGTACGTCGAGGGGGTCTACGAATGAGTCGGCCCGGCGTCAGCCCGCGCCGGCGGCGGCGAGTCGCTTGCGGATCCAGTCCGGCCACGGCTGCTTGTCGAAGCTCTCCGCGTTCACGCAGACATGGGTCAGGGCGGCCTCGGCGATCAGGTCGGCGCCGCGTTCGATGCGATAGGCGCTGTGCAGTGAGGTTCGACCCGGCGGTTCGATGACGACGTTGATCGCCAACTCGTCGTCGAAGTGCGCGGGCCGACGGAACTGCAACTCCGCGGCGACCACCACGAAGTCAATGCCGCGTTCGGTCAACGCCTGATAGCCGCCGAACAACTCGCGCAGCGCCTCGGTGTGGGCGATGTCGACCCAGGTGAGGTAGTGGCCGTTGAAAACCCGGCCCTGCATGTCGCATTCGACGTAGCGCACCCGCAGTCGCGTCACGAACTGCGCGCCGGAATTCACGCAGCTTCGTCGATGGCGAAGTTGGTGATGCCGTCCCACTCCAGGAGCGTCCACCCCGTCACCGGGTTGCCGTTCAGCACCACCCGGCCGGTGTTGGGCAGCGGATGGTCGGTCAGCAGGCTGGGCTTGCCGTTGCGGGCGTTCATCAACGTCCAGATCATGATCGCCAGCCCGCTGGAGAACGCCAGCGGCTTCTCGTCGTCGCTGTTGTAGATGGTCTGCACGGCGGCGGTGAAGGCGGCGTTGAAATCGTCGCCGTTGACCGATCCGGGGATACCAAACCGGCGATCGCCCTTCAGCCAACTCTGCGGGCCGAGCAGGAAGGTGCCCGAGGTGTCCGACATCGCAATGCCCTCGAACCAGCCGGCCGGGATCTCGTTGAGGCCGGGCAGCACCGTCACCTGCTCACCCAGCGCCTTGGCGGTCGGGGCGGCGGTCTGCTGGGCACGCAGCATCGCCGAGGCGAAGACGCCGTCGTAGTTGTTGCCCATCAGCGTGTTGGCCAACTGCTCGGCCTGCTGCTGACCGGCCGGGGTCAGCCCCGGCCCGGGCACCACGGTGGAGGCGATGTCGGCGGCGTTGGCCTCGGACTCGGCGTGGCGGATCAGGGTCAGCGTGATGTTGCGGACGTCGGGGGCGGGTTCGCCCCCGCATGCCGCGACCAACATCACCGACATCAGGACCGCCAGTGCGGAGGACAATCTGCGGGTGCGCGAAACGTACATACCTACAGCGTGCACTGTTCGCCGTCCCGGCGGGGAAGATTCGGGCGAGTCCCGGCGGGGACGATGTCGGCTAGTGCGACCATTCAGGACCAATTAGTCGACGACAGGAGCGGCCATGGCCATCGACCCCTCGGCAATCGGTGCGGTCACCGAGCCCATGCTCTACGAGTGGACCGACCGGGACACCCTGCTCTACGCACTCGGCGTCGGCGCCGGAACCGACGATTTGGCTTTCACCACCGAGAACAGCCACGACGTCCCCCAACAGGTGCTGCCCACTTTCGCGGTGGTCTGCTGCATGGGATTCGCCGCGGCCCCACTGGTGGGCAGCTTCAACTGGGGCAAGTTGCTGCACGGATCCCAGGAAGTCCGGCTGTCGGCTCCGCTGCCGGCCGCCGGGGCGCTGTCCGTGGTCGCCGAGGTGGCCGACATCCAGGACAAGGGGGAGGGAAAGAACGCCATCATCATGCTGCGCGCCCGCGGCAGCGACCCTGCCAGCGGCGCACAGGTCGCCGAGACGTTGACCACGCTGGTCATCCGCGGCGACGGCGGCTTCGGCGGGCAGCCCGGGCAGCGTCCGGCCGCCCCGGAATTCCCCGACCGCGCCCCCGACGCCCGCATCGCCCTGCCCACCCGCGCGGATCAGGCGCTGATCTATCGGCTCTCCGGCGACCGCAACCCGCTGCACAGCGACCCGTGGTTCGCCCGGGAACTGGCCGGATTCCCCAAGCCGATCCTGCACGGGCTGTGCACCTACGGCTTCGCGGGCCGCGCGCTGCTGGCCGAACTGGCCGGGGGAGAGGCGGCGAAACTGACCGCCATGGCGGCCCGCTTCTCCTCGCCGGTCTTCCCCGGTGAGACGCTGACCACCTCGATCTGGCGTACCGGGGCGGGCCGGGCGCTTTATCGAACCGAGGCGGCCGATGCCGACGGGTCCAACGCCCGCGTCGTCCTCGACGACGGTGTCGCGGAGTACGCCGACTGACTAGATGACGCCGCCCATCGCCAGGCCGACGAGATAGGTGATCGCCATCGCGATGGCCCCGCCGACGACCACCCTCTTGGTCGCCCGGACCGGATCTGCGCCGCCGAGGCGCGCACTGATCCAACCGGTGACGCCGAGCGCGATGAGTACCGCTACGAAGGTGACCGGAATCCGGGCCGACGGCGGGGTCAGCAGGATGGCCAGCATCGGCAGGAGCGCTCCCAGGGTGAACGAGATCGCCGAGGAGATCGCCGCATGCCAGGGGTTGGTGAGTTCGTCGGGGTCGATGCCCAGTTCGATGTCGATATGCGCGGCGAAAGCGTCGTGGTCGGTCAATTCCCGGGCGACGGTGCGCGCGGTCGCCGGCGACAGCCCCTTGGCCTTGTAGAGCCCGACGAGTTCCTCGAACTCCTCGTCGGGTTTCTCGGCCAGTTCCCAGCGTTCCTTGGCCAGCAGCGCTTTCTCGGTGTCGCGCTGGGTGCTGACCGATACGTATTCGCCGAGTGCCATGGACAGGGCGCCGGCGGCGAGTCCGGCGACACCGGCGGCGAAGATGGGTCCGCGGTCGGTGGTCGCGGCCGCCACACCGATGACGATGCCGGCGACCGAGACGATGCCGTCGTTGGCGCCGAGCACCCCGGCGCGCAGCCAGTTCAGTTTGGTGTTGATGGCCCCGACGTGGGGTTCGGCGGGATGGGTTTCGGAAGTCACCGCTTGAGCGTAGGGGCAACGACCGCACTGTTCTATCGAACTGATGTTCGATAAAGTGGGTGGATGGGCTGGAATGACGGGCCGCCGACCTGGGCGGAGATGGAACGGGTGCTCAACAGCCGACCGCCACCGGACCGGCGAAGTCAGGTCTTGGCCGAACCGGCCGCCGACGGCAGCGACGCCCCGGCCTGGTCGCGCAAGCGGGCCGCCTACACCGCACCCGATCTGGACTCCCCGGCCCGCCCGGTGCGCTACGCGGAGTTGCACGCCCATTCGGCGTTCAGCTTTCTCGATGGCGCCAGCACCCCGGAGGGCCTCGTCGAAGAGGCGGCCCGGTTGGGTCTGCGGGCGATCGCGCTCACCGACCACGACGGTCTCTACGGGGTGGTGCGCTTCGCCGAGGCGGCCCGGGAATTGCGCATTCCCACGGTATTCGGGGCTGAACTCTCGCTGGGTGATACCGCCCGGACCGAGGCGCCGGACCCGCCCGGCCCGCATCTGCTGGTGCTGGCCCGCGGTCCCGAGGGATACCGGCGGCTGTCCCGCCAACTGGCCGTCGCCCATCTGGCGGGCGGGCAGAAGGGTAGGCCGCGCTATGACTTCGACGCGCTGACCGAGGCCGCCGGCGGGCATTGGCATATCCTGACCGGTTGCCGCAAAGGCCATGTGCGCCAGGCATTCTCCACCGGCGGACCGGAGGCGGCCGCCGCGGCGCTGGCTGATCTGGTGGACCGGTTCGGTTCTGACCGGGTCAGCGTTGAACTCACCCATCACGGCCACCCCCTCGACGACGAGCGCAACGCCGCGCTGGCCGAATTGGCGCCGCGGTTCGGGGTGGGCGTGGTGGCCACCACCGGGGCGCACTTCGCCGACCCGGGCCGGGGCAGGCTGGCGGCGGCCATGGCGGCGATCCGGGCGCGGCAGTCCCTGGATCAAGCGGCGGGCTGGCTGGCCCCGATGGGCGGGGCGCACCTGCGGTCCGGCGCGGAGATGGCCCGGTTGTTCGCCGGGTATCCGCAGGCCGTGCCCGCCGCCGCCGATCTCGGCGAGCGGTGTGCATTCGAACTGGCGTTGATCGCCCCCCAACTTCCGCCGTTCGACGTTCCCGCCGGGCACACCGAAGACAGCTGGCTGCGCGAACTGGTGATGACCGGGGCCGCCCAACGGTACGGGCCCAGAGCCGGCGCGTTCCGGGCCTACGCCCAGATCGAACGGGAACTCGCCGTCATCGCCGGCCTGAAATTCCCGGGCTACTTCCTGGTGGTGCACGACATCACCCAGTTCTGCCGGCGCAACAACATCCTGTGCCAGGGCCGGGGCTCGGCGGCCAACTCCGCGGTCTGCTACGCCCTGGGGGTCACCGCGGTGGATCCGATCGCCAACGACCTGCTCTTCGAACGGTTCCTGTCCCCGGCCCGCGACGGCCCGCCCGACATCGACATCGACATCGAGTCCGACCTGCGGGAGCAGGTGATCCAGTACGTCTACCAGCGCTACGGCCGGGACTATGCCGCCCAGGTGGCCAACGTCATCTCCTACCGCGGCCGCAGTGCGGTGCGCGATATGGCCCGCGCGCTGGGCTTCTCCCAGGGCCAGCAGGACGCCTGGAGCAAGCAGGTCAACCGCTGGGGCCCGCTCGACGATTCCGGGGATCTCGACGGTATTCCCGAGCAGGTGACGGATTTGGCAGTGCAGATCTCCGACCTGCCCCGGCATATGGGCATCCACTCCGGCGGCATGGTGATCTGCGACCGGCCGATCGCCGACGTGTGCCCGGTGGAGTGGGCCCGGATGCCGGGCCGCAGTGTGCTGCAGTGGGACAAAGACGACTGTGCGGCAATCGGTCTGGTGAAGTTTGACCTGCTCGGCCTGGGCATGCTCTCGGCGCTGCACTACGCGATCGACCTGGTCGCCGAGCACAAGGGCGTCGAGGTGGATCTGGCCAAACTGGACCTTGCGGAGACGGCGGTGTACGAGATGCTGCAACGTGCCGACTCCGTCGGGGTGTTCCAGGTGGAGTCCCGCGCCCAGATGGCCACCCTGCCCCGGCTCAAGCCGAGGGTGTTCTACGACCTGGTGGTCGAGGTGGCGCTGATCCGGCCGGGGCCGATCCAGGGCGGCTCGGTGCATCCCTACATCAAGCGCCGCAACGGCCTGGAACCGGTGGTCTACGACCATCCCTCGATGGAGCCGGCCCTGCGAAAAACGTTGGGGGTGCCGCTGTTCCAGGAGCAGCTGATGCAGCTGGCGGTGGACTGCGCGGGCTTTTCGGCGGTCGAGGCCGACGAATTGCGCCGCGCCATGGGCTCCAAACGTTCGACCGCCAAGATGGGACGGCTGCGGGACCGGTTCTACGCCGGGATGGCACAGCGGCACGGCATCACCGGCGAGGTGGCAGACCGGATCTACGAGAAGTTGGCGGCGTTCGCCAACTTCGGCTTCCCGGAGAGCCATTCGCTGTCCTTCGCCTCGCTGGTGTTCTACTCCTCGTGGTTCAAGCTGCATCACCCGGCGGCTTTCTGCGCGGCGCTGCTGCGGGCCCAGCCGATGGGTTTCTACTCCCCGCAGTCGCTGGTCGCCGACGCCCGCCGGCACGGGGTGGTTGTGCAC
>VERS01000135.1 GCA_018882545.1 Mycobacterium sp. | reverse complement strand
GACTGGACCGGTACGCCGGCCTACCCGCCGGTCTGACCCAAAGCCACGGTCTGCAGCGCAGCCCGGAACTCCTCGGGAAGCGGTGTCGGGCCGTCGCCGTCCAGCAGCACCAGCACGGTGTCGCAGACACTGATGCACTCGCCTTCCCGGAACAACCCCGTCGAGGCCACGAAAGAGGTCCGGCCGATCCGACCCACCCCGGCCCCGGTCTGGAAGACCGACGGCCAGTACGCCTCGGCCAGGAAGTGCACCGCATTCTGGGAGGTGACCAGCCGCAGCGGGGCACCTGCCCGGTACGCCTGCGGTAACAGCCGGCGGTTCATCGTCGCGCGGGCGTTCTCGTGCATCGACTCCAGTGCAAGGTTGTTCAGGTGTGCGTTGGCGTCCATATCGCCGTAGCGGGCAGCCATCTCGTCGACGACCGGGTAGCTGCTCAACCGCAGCCGCATGCCGGCGGGCCTCAGCGCCGTTGTCGTCCAATCGGTCACAAGCCCACCACCCTAATCAACCCTGATCAACCCTCTCTTTTCACCGAGATTGCATCGGTGCCGGCGATCACGGGCCGCGCGCCCGCGTGAGTGCAATCTCGCCGCAACGGTGCGCTAGAGCGCCTTGAGTTCCTCGATGACTTCGCCGACCGACTTCTTGGCATCACCGAAGAGCATCGAGGTGGTCGGGCCGAAGAACAGCGGGTTCTCGATACCGGCATAGCCGGAGGACATCGAACGCTTGAGAACGATCACCGACCGGGATTGGTCCACGTTGAGGATCGGCATGCCGTAGATCGGGCTGGAGGGGTCGTTGCGCGCCGCCGGATTGGTGACGTCGTTGGCGCCGATCACCATCGTCACGTCGGTGCGGGGGAATTCGCCGTTGATATCGTCCATTTCCTTCATCGCGTCGTAGTCGACGTCGGCCTCAGCGAGCAGCACGTTCATGTGCCCGGGCATGCGGCCGGCCACCGGATGGATGGCGAATTTGACCTCGACGCCCTTCTCCTCCAGCAGATCCGCCATCTCCTTGACGGCATGCTGGGCCTGGGCGACGGCCAGACCGTAGCCGGGCACCACGATCACCTGGTTGGCGTAAGCCATCTGGATCGCCGCGTCTGCGGCCGAGGTGGCCTTGACCGGCCCCTGGTCGGCACCGGCCGGGCCGCCGACGGCGTCGGTGCCGCCGAAGGATCCGAACACGATCGCCGGGATGGACCGGTTCATCGCCACCGCCATCAGGTTGGTCAGGATCGAACCCGATGCACCGACGATCATGCCGGCCACGATCATGGCGGTGTTGTTCAGCGCCAAACCCGCTGCCGCAGCGGACAACCCGGTCAGCGCGTTGAGCAACGAGATCACCACCGGCATATCGGCGCCGCCGATCGGGAACACCACGAACAGGCCCATGAGGCCGGCGAGCACCAGAACCAGCACGATCCACCACACCGATAGGCCCTTATTGAGCCCGATGTACACCGCGGTGGCGACTGCCGCGAGCAGCAGCACGATGTTCGCGGCTTGAAAAATCTTGGCGCCCTTGACGAATGCCTTCTCGACACCCCGCGGTATGATGTTCTCCTGCAGCTTGGCGAAGGCGACAAGCGATCCCCAGAACGACACCGAACCGATGATCGCCGCGAACAGCGAACCGGCCACTAGCGCCACCGTCGGCGACTGTTCCGGCTTGAAATACGAAAAGCCCTTGGTCTCAATAAATTCCGCCCAGGCAATGAGCGCGACGGTGCCGCCGCCGACGCCGTTGAACAGTGCGACCAGTTGCGGCATCGCGGTCATCTTGGTCTTCTTGGCCGGCGGCACGCCGAGGATCACACCGATCGCCAGACCGGCGATGATCAGGATCCAGTTGATCGCCGCGGTATCGCGGACCTTGATCAGCGTCGCCACCACCGCAATGCCCATACCGACCGCGGCGATCCAGTTTCCGCGCACCGCTGTCTTGGGCCCGGTCAGACCCATCAGGCCGTAGATGAAGAGGGCGAAGGCGAAGATATAGAGAACGTCGACGAGGTAGGTCACTTGGCGAGCTCCTTGCTGGACGCGGACGCCTTCGACTCAGGGAGCTCCTTCTTCTTGCTCTTGAACATGCCCAGCATGCGGTCGGTCACCAGGAAGCCGCCGATGACGTTCAGAGTGCCGAAGACCAGCGCGACGAAGCAGATGATGCGCACGCCCCAGCTGGCGTCGGCCGGCAGATTTCCCAGGACCAGCAGCGCACCGAGCACGACGATGCCGTGGATGGCGTTGGTACCCGACATCAACGGGGTGTGCAGGGTATTGGGCACTTTGGAGATCACCGCGAAACCGACGAAACCGGCGAGCACGAGGATCGCCAGATTGGCCAACAGTTGGGTGTACATCGGTATCAGCCTCTCGTCACGCAGGAGGCCGCGACGACCTCATCGGAGAAATCCGGGGCCAGGGCACCGTCTGTCACCAGCAGGTCCAACAACGAGGTCAGATTCTTCGAGTACAACTCGCTGGCGTGTTCGGGCATGGTCGCGGGCAGGTTGAGCGGGGAGGTGATCGTCACACCGTGGCGCACGACAGTCTGGCCGGGTTCGGTGAGTTCGCAGTTGCCCCCGGTTTCAACGGCCAGGTCGACGACGACGCTGCCGGGCTTCATACCCTGCACGGCCGCGGCGGTGACCAGCCGGGGCGCGGGCCGCCCGGGCACCAGTGCGGTGGTGATCACCACATCGAAGCCGCCGATAGCCTCCTCCAGTCGCTTCTGCTGCTGGGCCCGTTCCTCTTCGGTCAGCTCCCGGGCGTAGCCGCCCTCGCCCGCTGCGTCGATCCCCAGGTTGAGCCACTGGGCGCCCACCGAGCGCACCTGGTCGGCGACCTCCGGACGTACGTCGTATCCGGTGGTCTTGGCGCCGAGTCTCTTGGCCGTGGCCAGTGCCTGCAGGCCGGCCACCCCCACGCCGAGGACCAGAACACTGGCCGGCTTCACCGTGCCCGCCGCGGTGGTCAGCATCGGGAAGAACCGGGTGGACTCGCTGGCGGCGAGCAGCACCGCCTTGTAGCCGGCCACATTGCCCTGCGAGGACAACGCGTCCATCGCCTGCGCGCGGGAGATCCGCGGAATCGCCTCGACCGCGAAGGCCTGCACCCCCGCGGCCGCCAGGGCGGCGATCTGGTTGTCGGCATTGCGCGGGGCGAGGAAGCCGATCAGGGTCTGCCCCGAGCGCAGCCTGGCCACCTCCGACGGCGACGGCGGCGCGACCTTGACCACCACGTCGCACCCCCATGCGTCGCCGATCGTGGCGCCGGCCGCGGTGTAGTGCTGGTCATCCAACAGTGCGCGCTCGCCCGCGCCGGACTCGACCACCACCGCCAGCCCGGAACCGACCAGCGCCGCGACCGCCTTGGGAACCAGCGCCACCCGGCGCTCCTCGGGGCTCGACTCAGCGACGACACCCACGGTCGTCTGGGTTGCATTCATCCGTGTACGTGTACTTCCTGCTCTCGAGAAATGCTCGAGCCACCCTAACCGCTGGCTCGGTTTTGTCCGCCATCGGCGACGGCTGACCCTCTAGTCGGCAGGACGTCCCCGCAAAGCCGTCCCCACCGGGTCGTCCCCCACCGGGTCGTCGTAGCCGAGCCGATCGGCGATCAGCCCCGACTCCAGACGGCTGAGCACCTCAGCGGCGTGACCGACCCGTCGCGTGTCAGCGCCGAGGGCGGTTGAGACCTGGGTCGCCCATTGCCGGCGCAAGCGGGCGAGGTCATTGGTCGCACGCCGGGTGGGGAAGAGTTTGACAGTTCGGGCGTCGGTGGTGTCCGCGCGGCGCTCCACCAATCCCTTCGTTCCCAATGCGCGCAGGGCAGTGCTCAGATTGCTGCGTTGAAGGCCGGTGAATCGGGCTACCTCGCTCGGAGTCACACCCGGTCGGTGGTTGATGTAGCGCATCACATGGGCTTCCGAGGCAGTCAGGCGATCGGGGTCGGCGTCGATACGCAAGCGCAGTTCCCGGGCGATCCCGAGAATGGCCTCGGCGACGTCGGCCAGTTGGTCGTCCATGGACAAATCATACCGTGACCGTTATGCTCCAATAGTTATAATTAAATCACTAACGGGAGGTTTCAGATGGTGGTCGGCCAAGGTTCGCATCCCCTAGTCCGGCGGCTCGGGCTGGCGACTGCTGGGACAGCATTGGCATGCATGGGCTTCCTGGCGGTGGCTTCCAGCGGTGACATCGCGGTCGGCCTGAGTGATGACCGTCAGGCGCAGGTCCCGCTCAATCCCAATGGCTCCGGGGAACCGACTCCCGGCGCATCGGTGGCCCCGTCCACGGTGGACTGTAGCGACCCGAACAACACGATCAACTGTCCTGGTCCGAACCTGGACTCGCCGTTGGTGCCCGGAACCGCGGCGCCGGGCTCGCCTTACCGGGATTGAGCCGGACCGGAAATCCATTCCGCGACAGCGGCACTGACATTCTCTTTGCCTGCCGGCGGCACCGGTGATACTCTTTGCACCTCCCCGCTAAGGAGCCGATAACTTTTCTCGAAACCCCGCCGCCATGGCTGCCATGGCCTGGGTTCGTCGCAGGGTCTCCAGCGCCCGCGTTTGACCGGCCACCCGGCAGCACTGCGCGTTGCACACAGCTACCGCTCCACACACTGCTGCTCAGCCCCGTGAGACCGGATACCCGGTCCCGTGGGTTAGACGCCCAAGGAGGCTTTCATGACCATCGAACACATCACCAACACACTGCGCGCCATAGCCCGGATCGGTACGGTGACCGCCGCCGTGGGCATCGGCGCCCTCAGCGGTGGCCTCGGCGTCGCCGCGGCCGACTCTCCCGAGGAGCCCGGATCCACCGGTTCCGAGATCAGCACACCCCGAACCGATGCCGCCGAACGCCCCCGGGGCCGATCCGGGGCCCGCCGCTCGGCGCCCATCGCCGAGGAGCGAGTTGCGCCTGCCGACGGACGTCCGGTACCCCCTCGCCAGCCACGTCCGTCAACTGCGGCAACCCAGCGGAACGATGTCCCACCGGCCCTGGACAAGTCCGCAGCGTCACACCCGGCTGCGTCCACCCGGATCCCCCAGGCCGGGCCCGCGGCGGCCATTCCGGTCACCGTCCCCGCCGTCCCGGTCACCGCGGCGCCGGAGCAACCAGCCGCGGCCGCAGCCGTGACCGCCGTCCGCAGCGCCGCCGGGATCCCGGTCTGGGCTGTCGCCCAACCCGCGCGGATCCCCGCCCCGGCCGCTGCCCGCACGCTGGTCCCGACTGTCCGCGGATTCCTCAACGGACTGCTGGCCCCGCTGTCGGGAATGGGATCGGGGTCACCGATGGAGTCGCCGGCGGCGTGGGTGATGCTGTCGGCGGTCCGGCGCCTCGGACGGCCCGCCCAAGGGGCCACCGCAGCCTCGACGGTGACCAGCGGGCAGCAAGTGTTACCCGCGGCCACGACCGCCGGCACCACCACACCGATCACCTGGGCGTGGGGCACCAATCCCGTGCTGAACTTCAACCCGGCCACCGACAAACTCGACTTCGGCTGGATGCAGGCCAACCAGTTCGACGTCAGTGAGAACTCCGGCTCGACGGTGATCGCCGTCGTCGGCAACAACCACAGTTACACCCTGCGCAACGTTCCCGTCGCTGCGATGCAGATGAGCAATATCGTCGCCAAAGACACCGGAACGGTCAGCAAATGGCAAGGATTGATCAGCACCGCACAAACCGCGATCCCCACGCTGTCGATTGCCAATACGGCCGTTTCCGAGGGGAATTCGGGAACCTCCAATGCCTCCTTCGCGGTGACCCTGTCCAAGCCCTCCACCAAGTCCGTCACCGTCGCCTACGCCACTGCCAACGGCACGGCCACCGCCGGCCAGGATTACACCGCCGCCGCCGGGACACTGACCTTCGCCCCGGGGGTAACCAGCCAGCAGGTCGCGGTCAAGATCACCGGCGACGCCACCGTCGAGCCGGACGAGACCTTCACCGTCACCCTCTCCAACCCCGTCGGGGCCCGCCTGGCGACGGTCACCGCCACCGGCACCATCAGGAACGACGACGCGACCCCCGCCACGCCGCCCACCGTCTCGATCGCCAATTCCGCGGTGGTCGAGGGCAATTCCGGGACGATCCCGATGGCTTTCACCGTGTCGCTGTCGAAGGCCTCCGACAAGACGGTGACCGTCGGCTACGGAACCTCGAACGGCACCGCGACCGCCGGCCAGGACTACACTGCCGCCGCCGGGACACTGACCTTCGCGCCGGGGGCAACGACCCAGAGCCTCGCCGTCGCCGTCGTCGGCGACACGGCGGTGGAGCCCACCGAGACGTTCACCGTCACGCTGGCCAACCCGGTCGGCGCCAGCCTCGGCACCGCGACGGCCACCGGCACCATCACCAACGACGACAGCGCCACAC
>VERS01000134.1 GCA_018882545.1 Mycobacterium sp. | reverse complement strand
GTGTAGAAGCTGGACTGACCGCCGACCGGCATGACCGTCGACAGACCGGAGTTGAGGAACCATTCGAAGGCCGGGGTGTTGATGTCCCAGCCGTTGTAGTCGTCCTGGGCGCGAAGGCCGTCCATCAGGAACACCGCGTGCTCACCGCCCGGCTGGAACTGGATGCGGATGTTGCGTCCCATGGAGGCCGACGGCACGTCCAGGTATTCCACCGGCAGGCCGGGCCGCGAGAACGCGGACGCGGTCGCCGATCCACCGGCGACTCCGATCAGGCCGGGCAGGGCGGCAGCGGCGGCTACGGTTGCGGCCGCCCGACGCCACCATTTGCCGCGCAGTTTCTCGACGATCTTCATGTGGACTCCCATCACCTTTCGTACCGGAGCAGCGATCGACTGCTGCACTTCGGTAGTCAAGCACCGGGCTGAAGCGCTGCGGGGTATGCGACGCGGTGCGCCTAGTCGCGGTTGGGCAACGATCGGGTCACACAAGGTCACCGCTAGGTCAAGATGTGATTTGCTCCACCGAATCGATTGCGGCACTGCGCTGTTGGTACTGGGTTAGCGCCTGCTGGGCGTGGCTACGTCGTTCCTCGATCGCTTGGCTGAGATCCTGGAGCAATTCTGGTTTGCGGAAGACCAACTGCTCCACGGCATCCCGGCTGATCTGCACCACCGTGACCTCGCCGATCGCCTGAGCGCTGGCGTTGACGGGTTCGCGGATCAGTGCGGTCTGCCCGATGAAGTTGCCCTCGTGCAGGGTCGACAGCGGAACGATTGCGCCCTCCGGGGCCGGGACGGTCAACCGGACCCGCCCATTGACCAGGAACTGCATCGCCACGGGCACCTCACCGATCTTCTGCATGACCTCCCCGGCGCCGTAGCGGGTGACCCGCACGTGCGGCAGCAGCGTCTCCATTTCAGTACTGCTCACGCGGAGTATCGGCGCGATCTTGCGCAGCGCGTCCACCCGACGGGTCGGGGTGTCGAAGTCGTCGTCGAGTCCGTCCAGGTGCAGTCCCTCGCGGCGGGCCGCGTACCAGAGCCAGCGCTGAAACGTCGAACGGGCTGCGACGTCGTCGGTCGGGGATCGGACCGGAATCGTCACGGTGTAGTCGGTGCTGGTGAGGGCATTGGCCACCGGATCACTGCCGGTATGCAGGTGCGGCAGGTTTGTCGCAACCCCGGTCAGCAAGGCACACACCTGGTCCGGTGCATCGGCTCCGGCGAATTTTGCGTTGACGCTGATCGTGTGGCCCCCTTCGGGCCGGCTGAGATTGGCGAAGGCCTGTCCGGCCAGCACCGAGTTCGGGATGATTTCCAGCCCGCTGCCGGTGTTGATGTGGGTGGCCCGCCAGTTCACCTCGACGACGCGACCGCGCGCCGAGGTGGTCTCCACCCAGTCGCCCATCTGGAACGGCTGCTCGAAGAGCAACAGCAGACCGGAGATGATCTGGCCTACCGAGTTCTGCAGGGTCAGGCCGAGCACGATCGAACTGACGCCCAGGGCGGTGAACAGACCGCCCACATTGGCGCCCCAGACGTAGGCCAGGATGATCGCCAGGCCGACGGCGATGATCGCGAAGCGGGCGACATCGACGAAGATCGACGGCATCCGGTGTCGCCAGCTGCCTGCCGGGGCATTGTCGAAGACCGTCCCGCTGACCCCTGAGAGCGCCATGACCAGAATGGCGAATCCCAGAACCGTGGCGATCAGCCGGATCCCGGTGGTCTCGAACGAGATCTTGGTGGTCTGGGTCAGCAGCAGCAGCAGGGCACCCAGCGGGATGATGAAGCTGCGCAGCAGCCCCACCGGGCGGGCCAGGAAGCTGCCGCGCCGGTTCAGGGCCAACTGAAGCTCGGTCAGCAGCACCAGCACCACCGGCAGAGCCACCGCGATGATCAGCGACCAGTAGAACCAGGGTTCGGAGAGGAAGTTCACGAACGCTCCTCGACCAGCTTCCAGGTCGGCTCCTGGCGGTCGCCGATGTCGATGTTGCCCGCGGGGGAGTAGCGCACGGTGTCCCGGGTGGCCTCGTAGACGTCCTGGCTGACGTAGATGCCCGGTCCCGACGCGTCGCCGTGCATCTTCGAGGCCAGGTTCACCGCGCCGCCCCACAGGTCGTACACCAGGCCGGCCCGGCCGACCAGACCGCTGGTGACCGAGCCGGTGTCGATGCCGGCCCGCAGCCGTATCGTGCGGCCGCTCTCAGCGTTGAACCGGTCGACGATGTGCTGCATCTCGACGGCGAAATCCACCGTCCGGTGGATGTTGTCCAGCCGCGGGACCGTCAGTCCGCAACTGGCCAGATAACCGTTGTGCGTGTTGCGCACCGGCTCGATCCCGTGGCTTTCGGCGGCCGCGTCGAACTGCCGGGCCAGTTTGTTGATCAGCTGCAGGGATTCCTCGGCCTCCAGTTCGGTGGAGAGCTCGTCGAGGCCGACGAGGTGGGCGAAGATCACCGTCACGTCCTGGTGCTCCTCGGCGATCGTCTCCTCGCCGTCGCGGTAGCGCTGGACCACCGACTCCGGCATCAGCGACAGCAGCAGCCGGTCGTTCTCGGCGCGTTGCTCGGCGAGCAGCTTGTCCTTGATCGCCAGATTGCGGCTCATGTCGTTGAACGCCTCGGTGAGGTCGCCGAACTCGTCGTTGGAGTCCACCGGTAGCTGGACGTCGTAGTCGCCGGTGCTGATCTTCTCGGCGCCGACCTCCAGCCTGCGGATGGGGCGGACGAACAGGCGGGCCCACAGCATCGCGGCAAGGCAGGCGATGAAGATGATGAACGCGGTCGAACGCACGAGTCGCAGGGTGAAGTTGCGCTCGGGAGCGAATGCCTCGTCGGAGTCCACCGAGGCGATGACCGTCCAGTCCAGTCCTTTGAGGTTGAGCGGGGCGTAGGCCTGCAGTGCGCGGTGGCCGAGATAGTCGGTGGCGATGAGCGTTCCGGTCTCGCCGCGCTGGGCGGCTTCGGTCGCCCTGGTACCGACCGGCTGGATCAAGACCGTCGTGCCCTGCCGGATCGCGCGGTCGGCGACCTCCGCCGGGGTTCCGGCGGCGATGACGTCGGCCCGGTAGTCCTCCGGATCTTGGAGGAACAGCCGCGAGTCCGAGCGCATCAGGTTGTCCTTGCCCACCAGGAAGGTTTCCCCGGTGGCGCCCATCCCGACCCGCTCCCATTGCCGGTCGGCGGTCATCAGCCCGTTGATGATGGCGGCCGGGTACTCGACTGCCATCACCCCGATGGCCCGTCCGGGCGCGCCGATCGGTACCAGCATCCAGGCGGTCGGCTGGCCGGATGGCAGGTACTCGGTGAAGTCGGTGGTGTCGACGTAGTCGATGTCGTTGGAGGCCATCGCTTTCCGGAACGCATCCGGTAGTGCGCTCTGGCCGCGGAACGGCCCGGTGAGGACGTTGGTCCCCAGTTCGACACCCTTGTGAGCGGTGTAGACGACATCCCCGCGCGCGTTGATCAGAAGGGTGTCCCGGAATCCCATCCGGGTGGAGATCTCCCGGAAGTACGAGTTGAAGCGGGCATTGGCTGCCGACCAGGCGCTGCCGTCTTTGGCGTCGTCGATAAGGACGGCGTCGTCGCGCTCGGGGTAGGCCACGGTGTAGACCGACTGGAGGTATCTGGCCGCGTTGGCGGTCGGGAGCAGCGCGGTGACGTCGAGCCTGCCGTCGTCGGCGCCGCTGAAGCGCTGGTCGTAGTACTCGGCGATCACCTTGCTCTGGGCGGGGGTCACGGTCGCGTCGGCCAGGTCGTCGAACGCGGAGTTGAACGCGGTCAGGGCGTCGGCCACCGTCTCGCCGCGGGAGAAGATGACCAGCGCCCCGGAGATGTCACTGAGTCCCATCTCGAGGACCCGGGCCTGGGCCTCGCGGATGCTGGTGAGGCGGTCGAACACCGCGGCGCGCAGCGAGGACCGGCCGGACTGGAAGCCGATGCCGCCGGCGATGGCGGTGGCCAGCACGCTCATCAGCAGCAGCATCAGCATGAGTTTGGATTGGATGCTGACCCGCTCCAGCAGGCCGCGTTTGGCCCGGCGTCGCCGCAACCGCTCGGCCAGCGCGGACCGGGGATGGTCCGGGGAATCTGTTTCCGCGGCGGTCTCCGGCGGTGCCGACATCGAGGTCCTTAGCTGGCTGCTTCGCTGGATGGTTGGGACACGCCGAGGGTAGCTTGTCGATGGTGCCAGACCCGTACAGCCTGCAGCGTTTCGTCGACGCCCAGTCCGGGGTGTACCCCGAGGTGACTCGTGAGCTGGGACGGGGTCGCAAGACTTCGCACTGGATGTGGTTCATCTTTCCCCAGCTGACGGGACTCGGCCGCACCGCGACAGCCGCTCATTTCGGCATCACCTCGTTGGCCGAGGCCCGGGCCTACCTGGACCATCCGGTGCTGGGGCCGCGCCTGCGGGAGTGCGCCCTGCTGCTGCGTGACAGTCCGGATGCCGGGCCGATAACGCTGATCCTGGGTGCCACCGACGCGCTCAAACTGCGTTCGTCGATGACGTTGTTCGGTCAGGCCGGTGACGATGCCGACCGGCAGTTGTTCCAGGCCGTGCTGGACCGCTTCTACGGTGGGGTGCCGTGCGAGCGAACGCTGACCATGATCGGTGAATGACCGGCATCCCGGCCTATCGTCGGCCGGCGAGGATCAGCCAGCCGTGCGGGGCGACCTCGGCGGCGCCGACCACGGCCGTCGGTGGTGCCCCCGTCCCGGCCAGCACCTCGGCGGGGCCACCGGTGAGGTCGGCCACCGCCAGCGGCATCGGGGTGTCCTCGAGATTGAGGGCGACGATGAGAGCGTCCTCGCCGGCGCGGGACTGGTAGACGTAGCACCGGTTCTCCAGCCGCAGCGGGGTGGTCCGCGCCCGATGCAGCCACGGATTCCGGCGGCGAAGACCGATCAGGTAGCGGTGCAGGTTCAGGACATCACGGGCGTCAGCACCCAGATCCGTTGCCGGCGAGCCGAACTCAGGCCGGACCGCGTCGTCGCCGCCGGCCCGGTCCTCCTTGACCCCGCGATAGCCGAATTCGTCGCCCGCGTAGATGCAGGGCACCCCGCCGGTGGTGAACAGCACCACCAGGGCGTGGCCGACATGCTCGGGCCGCTCCAACTTGCTCGCGATCCGGGTGACGTCGTGGTTGCCCACGAACGTCAGCGGGTTGAAGGTGTCCAGAAATCCGTTGTGGCGCTCCAACGCCCAGTCCAGTTCGTGGAAGTTGCCGTCGTTGAGGCTGCTCCAGATCGCCTTCCACAACTCGTACTGGGTCACTGAGTCCGCGGTGCTCGCCTCGACGAATCCGCTGTAGTCACCGTGGATCACCTCGGCGAGAAACCAGGCATCGGGGTGTTCGACGCGGACTCGGGGCAGCACCTGCGCCCAGAACGACTCGGGCACGGCGTAGGCGGCATCCAGGCGCCAGCCGTCGGCGCCGCGGGCCAGCCAGTGGCTCAGCACCTCTACCGTGTAGTCCACGACGGCGGGGTTTCGGTGATTCAGGGTGATCAGGTCGCCGTGACCCTCGAAGGTGTGGAAGCGACCGGGCCGGCCCCGGAACCACCGCGCGGCCTCGGCGTCTCCGTGCTCGAGTGCCTGACGGTAGCGGGGGAACTCGGTTCCGATGTGGTTGAAGACGCCGTCGAGCAGCACCCGCAGGCCGCGCCGGTGGGCCTCCTCGACCAGCCGGTCGAAGTCGGCGTCGTCACCCAGGCGCGGGTCGATCCGGTAGTGGTCGGTGGTGTCGTAGCCGTGTGTGCGGGAGGCGAAGACCGGTCCCAGGGCCACCCCGGATGCGCCGAGTTCGATGGCGTGATCCAACCAGTCCACCAGCCGGGCCAATCGGTGCTCGTCCGGGCCGGGCGGCTGGTCGGCGGGGAACGCGCCGACGAAGCCGAGGGGGTAGATCTGCCACCAGATCGCGTGGCTCACCCAGTCCGGCATGGGCTCAGGTTAGATGCAGGGGTGCTGGAGTTCACCGCCGAGGACTGGTCGGCGCAGGACGTCGCTCGCTTACGCGGAATCTACGAGCCGCTTGCGCAGTCGGTACGGGCCCTGGTGGACGCGACTATCCGCACCGAAGCAGACGCCGAAACCATCGCCGGGGTGCGGCGGGACATCGACGCCGCCGTGGCCAGGCTGCGCGAGCGACAGCTACCCGGTGCGTTCGGCGTGCGGGTGGGCACCGACGGCCGCGGGCTGAGTTGGGGCAACGCCGTCATCGGGCTCCGCAACGCTCTGGCCCCGCCGGTGGTGACCCAGCGCGATGGATCGGGCCGGGTCCGGGCCGACTTCCACCTCGGTGCGGCCTACGAGGGGCCGCCCGGTCACGTTCACGGCGGGGTTTCGGCGATGATCCTCGACCATCTGCTGGGCGAGGCCGCCAGCCCGGATCAGAAACCGCGCTTCACCGGCAGTATCAC